>JBIIAR010000280.1:0-3448 GCA_044239765.1 Microbacteriaceae bacterium | reverse complement strand
GAATCGCCGACCTCGGCGGCTCACCGCTCATCATCTCGACGGCGAACAGCCAGCTCGGCGGCAAGGAGACCCCGTCAGACACGGCCCGCGTGCTCGAGCGCATGGTCAGCGCGATCGTCTGGCGCACCTACGCGCAGTCGGGCCTCGAAGAGATGGCACAGGGCACGACCGTTCCCGTCATCAACGCCCTCAGCGACGACTTTCACCCCTGCCAGCTGCTCGCCGACCTGCTGACCATCCGCGAGCAGCGCGGAACGCTCGCCGGCCTCAGCGTCACCTTTCTCGGCGACGGGCGCAGCAACATGGGGCAGTCGTACCTTCTCGCCTGCGCGGTCGCGGGAATGCACGTTCGCATCGCATCCCCTCTGGACTACAGCCCGGATGACGCGGTCGTCGCCGACGCCGACGCTATCGCCGCCACCACCGGCGGCTCGGTCACGCTCTACACCGACCCGCTCGAAGCCGTCGCCGGTGTCGACGTCGTGGTCACCGACACCTGGGTGTCGATGGGCAAGGAGGCCGAGAAGGCCGAACGCGTCGCCACCTTCGGGCAGTACCAGGTGAACGCCGAGCTGATGGCCCTCGCCAAGCCCGACGCGCTCTTTCTGCACTGCCTGCCGGCCGACCGCGGCTTCGAGGTCACGGCCGATGTCATCGACGGGCCGCAGAGCGTCATCTGGGATGAGGCAGAGAACCGCCTGCACGCCCAGAAGGCCCTCATGGTCTGGCTTCTCGAGAAGGCGAAGGCATGAGCACCACGAACGAAGGATCCCTCTGGGGCGCCCGCTTCGCCGGCGGTCCATCGCCAGAGCTCGCGGCGCTGAGCAAGTCGACGCACTTCGACTGGCAGCTCGCGCTCTACGACCTCGCCGGGTCGCGCGCCCACGCGGTCGCCCTCGCCAGCGCTGGCTACCTCGACGATGACGAGCTTGCCCGCATGACCGCGGGCCTTGAAGAGCTCGCCTCCCAGATTCAGAGCGGCACCCTCGTCGCCAAGCCCGACGACGAAGACGTGCACGGCGCCCTCGAGGCCGCGCTCATCGAGGTCGTCGGGGCGGAGCTCGGCGGCAAGCTGCGCGCCGGCCGCTCGCGCAACGACCAGATCGCGACCCTGGTGCGGCTGTACCTGCTCGACCACGCGGCCACCATCGCCTCGCAGGTCACTCAGCTCATCGACGCCATCACCACCCAGGCGAAGCAGCACGTGAACAGCGCCATGCCCGGCCGCACCCACCTGCAGCACGCGCAGCCCGTCGTTCTCGGTCACCACCTCGCGGCGCACGCGTGGCCGCTGGTGCGCGATCTGGAGCGCATTCGCGACTGGCGGGTGCGGGCATCCGTCTCGCCCTACGGCTCTGGGGCGCTGGCCGGCAGCTCCCTCGGGCTCGATCCGGCACTCGTTGCCCGCGAGCTCGGCCTCAGCGGCCCTCCGGAGAACTCGATGGATGCGACGTCCAGCCGCGACGTCGTCGCCGAGTTCGCCTACATCGCCAGCCAGATCGGCATCGACGTCTCGCGCTTCGCCGAAGACATCATCATCTGGAACACCAAGGAGTTCGGCTTCGTGCAGCTCGACGACGCGTACTCGACCGGGTCGTCGATCATGCCGCAGAAGAAGAACCCCGACATCGCCGAGCTCGCACGGGGCAAGGCGGGTCGCCTCATCGGCAACCTGACCGGCCTTCTCGCAACGCTCAAGGGACTGCCGCTCGCCTACAACCGCGACCTGCAGGAAGACAAGGAGCCGGTCTTCGACTCCGTTCAGACGCTCGAGGTGCTGCTGCCCGCCTTCACCGGCATGGTCGCCACCGCGCGCTTCAACGTGTCTCGCATGGCGGAACTCGCCCCCGAGGGCTTCTCGCTCGCGACCGACGTCGCCGACTGGCTGGTGCGGCAGCGCATCCCGTTCCGTGACGCGCACGAGATCAGCGGCGCCCTGGTGAAGTTCTGCGAGCAGAACGACCTGGCGCTCGACGAGCCGACCGACGAGCAGTACCTCGCGATCTCCCCGCACCTGACGGCATCCGTGAGAGAGGTGCTCACCGTCGAGGGGTCGCTCGCGAGCCGCACCGGCGCGGGTGGCACCGCACCGGCGCAGGTCGCGCTGCAGCTCGAGGCCCTCGCGGCTCGCGTCGCCGCGGTCGCCCTCTAGGCTTGACGACGTGTCCAAGGTTCTCAGCTCCCTCCCCGTCGGCGAAAAAGTAGGCATCGCGTTCTCTGGAGGTCTCGACACCTCCTGCGCCGTCGCCTGGATGCGGGAGAAGGGCGCGATTCCCTTCACCTACACCGCAGACATCGGCCAGTACGACGAGCCCGACATCGACTCGGTGCCCGAGCGAGCCCTGCAGTACGGCGCCGAGGGCTCCCGTCTGGTGGATGCCAAGACCGCGCTCGTCGAGGAGGGCCTTGTCGCGCTGCAGTGCGGCGCCTTCCACATCCGCTCGGGCGGCAAGACCTACTTCAACACGACGCCGCTCGGCCGCGTGGTCACGGGCACGATGCTCGTGCGCGCGATGAAAGACGACGGCGTCGACATCTGGGGTGACGGTTCCACCTACAAGGGCAACGACATCGAGCGGTTCTACCGCTACGGCCTCATGGCCAACCCCCGTCTGCGCGTCTACAAGCCGTGGCTCGACGCTGAGTTCGTCAGCGAGCTCGGCGGCCGCAAGGAGATGAGCGAGTGGCTCGTCGCACGCGGCTTCCCCTACCGCGACTCGACCGAGAAGGCCTACTCGACCGACGCCAACATCTGGGGCGCGACCCACGAGGCGAAGAGCCTCGAGGAGCTCTCGAGCGGCCTCGACATCGTCGACCCGATCATGGGTGTCGCCGCGTGGCGTGAGGACGTGGCTGTAGCCACCGAGGAGGTCTCGGTGACCTTCGAGGCGGGTCGCCCCGTCGCCCTCAACGGCGTCGAGTTCAGCGACCCCGTCGCCCTCGTGCTCGAGGCCAACGCGATCGGCGGCCGCCACGGCCTCGGCGCGAGCGACCAGATCGAGAACCGCATCATCGAGGCGAAGAGCCGCGGCATCTACGAGGCACCGGGCATGGCCCTGCTGCACATCGCCTACGAACGTCTCATCAACGCGATCCACAACGAGGACACCGTGGCCAACTACCACAACGAGGGTCGGCGCCTCGGGCGCCTCATGTACGAGGGCCGCTGGCTCGACCCGCAGTCGCTCATGCTGCGCGAGTCGCTGCAGCGCTGGGTGGGATCCGCCGTCACGGGCGAGGTCACGCTGCGCCTCCGTCGCGGCGACGACTACACGATCCTCAACACGACGGGCCCGGCGCTGAGCTACAGCCCCGACAAGCTCTCGATGGAGCGCACCGGTGACCCGGTCTTCGGCCCGGGCGACCGCATCGGCCAGCTGACCATGCGCAACCTCGACATCGCCGAGTCGCGCTCGCGCCTCGAGCAGTACGCCGCCGCCGGGCTCAT
>JBIIAR010000279.1:0-3458 GCA_044239765.1 Microbacteriaceae bacterium | reverse complement strand
GCGCGCCACTCGGCACGCGGGCCACCGGGAGGGTGACTAGTAGCGGTCGACCGTGGGGTGCTCCGGCAGCGCCAGAACGGTGCCAGCGGTCGCGTTCCACAGGTCATCCCACGTGCCGTCCTCGAAGGACTCCTCGATCACGTCGTTGATGAAGTCACGAAACTCCGTGTCTTCCAGCGCGAGGCCGATGCCGTACGGCTCCTGGGTGAAGGGGTTGCCCACCACCTCGAACTCGCCGCTGTTCGCGTCAGCGAGACCGGCAAGGATCACGTTGTCAGTGCTCACCGCGTCAACGGTGCCCTGACGCAGCGGCTCGAGGCACTCGGCGTAGCCGGTGAAGGTGACGATGTTGCTGGTGTACTCGGCAAGGTTCGCCTCGGACGTCGAGCCACCGGCGGTGCAGACCGCGAGGCCCTCGAGGTCTTCCGGTCCCTCGATCCCCTTGGGGTTGCCCGCGAGCACGAGGATGTCCTGGCCGGCGTTGTAGTACGGGCCGGCGAACGAGACGATCTCCTTGCGCTTGTCGTTGATCGTGTACGTCGCAACCACGATGTCCACCTCGCCCGACTGGATGAACGGCTCACGGCTCGTCGACGGGGATTCCTTCCAGGTGATCCCCGACTCTGGGATGCCGAGCTTTGCGGCGATGAGCTTGCCGATCTCGACGTCGAAGCCCTGAGGATCGCCGTCCGCGTCGACCTGGCCGAAGAGCGGCTGGTCGTACTTCGTGCCGATGGTGATCGCGCCGGCCTCGTTGAGCTCAGCCATGGTGGTGCCGGCCTCGAACTCGATGGTCTCGTCGACCTCGGGCGCGGTTGTCGGGTCGTCCGTCGCTCCGGAGTCGGTGCATCCGGTCACGGCAAGCGCTGCTGCCATGACGATCGCAGAGATCGTAAGACTTCTTTTCAGTCTCATGGTTCCTCCTGGTTGCTGTTGTTCCCACCCACCGGTTAGTGGGTAAGCACTTTCGAGAGGAAGTCCTTCGCTCTCGGGCTCTGGGGTTTTGTGAAGAACTCCTCAGGAGTCGCCTCTTCGACGATCTGGCCGTCGGCCATGAAGAGCACCCGCTGCGCCGCCTTGCGCGCGAAGCCCATCTCGTGGGTGACGACGATCATCGTCATGCCGTCATCGGCGAGCCCGACCATCACGTCGAGCACCTCGTTGATCATCTCTGGATCGAGAGCGGATGTCGGCTCGTCGAACAGCATCACCTTCGGATCCATCGCGAGGGCGCGCGCGATCGCGACCCGCTGCTGCTGGCCGCCAGAGAGCTGCGCGGGCATCTTCGTCGCCTGGTTGGCGACGCCCACCCGGTCGAGCAGCTCCATGGCACGCTTCTCGGCTTCGGCCGACGAGCGGTGGCGCACCTTCGTCTGCCCCAGAGTGACGTTTTGCAGCACCGTCTTGTGCGCGAAGAGGTTGAAGCTCTGAAAGACCATGCCGACGTCGGCACGCAGCTTCGCCAGCGCCGCACCCTCCTCTGGCAGGGCTACTCCCCCGATGCTGATGCTGCCGGAGTCGATCGTCTCCAGGCGGTTGATCGCCCGGCAGAGTGTCGACTTGCCCGACCCGCTCGGGCCGATGACAACGACAACCTCGCCCTTGTTGACGGTCGTCGTGATGTCTTTCAGAACATGCAACTCGCCGAAATGCTTGTTCACGTGGTCGATGACGACGAGGGGTTCCATACCCCACCCAACCACACCCCTCATTCGGGGTACAAGCTCAGTGAGGCAAATTCACACGTTAGGCCCTGTGGGCGAACGCACTCTCGTACAGACAGACGGATGCGGCGGTCGCCAGGTTCATCGACTCGGCCTTGCCGTAGATCGGCACCGTGATCGCGCGGTCGGCCATGGCGAGCTGCTCGTCGGTCAGGCCACGGGCCTCGTTGCCGAAGAGCCACGCGGTGGGGGCGGCCAGGCTCCCGCGGGCAGCGAGGAGGTCCTCACCCTTGATGTCGGCGGCGAGCACCTGCAGGCCCTCGGCGCGCACCCGCTGCAGCACGGCATCCAGCTCTGGCATGACGGCAACCGGCACATGAAAGAGCGAGCCGGTTGTGGCGCGAACGACCTTGGGGTTGTAGAGGTCGACGCTGCGGCCGGTGAGGATCACGGCGTCGGCTCCCGCGGAGTCCGCGGCCCGGATGATCGTGCCCGCGTTGCCGGGGTCGCGCACCTCTTCGAGGATCGCGATGAGCTTCGGCTCGGCCCCGAGGATGTCTTTGAGTGAGGTGGGAAACTGCCGGCAGACCGCGATGACGCCCTGCGGCGTCACCGTGTCAGCCATTGCCTCGAGCACCTGCTCGGTCACGAACTCGATCTCGAGGTCGGCTTCGCGCGCCGCCCGACCGAGGTCCTGGTAGCGGTCGAGGGCCGTCGGCGTGACGAAGAGCTCGACGAGAAGCTCGGGGCGGTAGGCCAGAGCCTCGGATACCGCCTGCGGGCCCTCCAAAAGAAAGAGCCCGGTCTCAGACCGGGCGTCTCTCTTGGCAAGCTTTGCCACGCCGCGAACTCGGGGAGAACGCGGGTTGTCAATCATATTGCTAGCTTATGCGGTCACCTTCGGTGCGCTCGTGTTAGCAGGCAGTGCGGCCTTGGCCGACGCGACGAGAGCCGCGAAGGTGGCGGGCTCGGTGATCGCGAGGTCAGCGAGGATGCGACGGTCGACCTCGATGCCAGCCAGGTTCAGGCCCTGGATGAAGCGGTTGTACGTGAGGCCGTTGGCGCGGGATGCGGCGTTGATGCGCTGGATCCACAGGCGACGGAAGTCACCCTTGCGGGCGCGGCGGTCACGGTATGCGTAGACGAGGGAGTGGGTGACCTGCTCCTTGGCCTTGCGGTAGAGGCGCGAGCGCTGGCCGCGGTATCCCTTAGCGCGCTCGAGAATAACCCGACGCTTCTTGTGAGCGTTTACTGCTCTCTTTACTCTTGCCATTTCACTATTCCTTTTGAGGTCTTCGGGTTACTTGCCGAGAAGCTTCTTGATGCCCTTGGCGTCAGCCTTGGAGACGATCTGGTCACGGCCGAGGTCGCGCTTCTTCTTGCCGCTCTTCACCTCGAGGTTGTGGCGAAGGCCAGCGGACTGCTTCTTGATCTTTCCGCTGCCGGTGACCTTGAAGCGCTTCTTAGCGCCGGAGTGGGTCTTCTGCTTGGGCATTCTTCCTGTTCCTTACTTTGTGGTCTCGCCCGAGGGCGCAGCAGGCTTCTTAGGAGCCGGCTTCGCTGGTGCGGGGGTCTTGGGGGCCGCCTTGGCCGCAGCAGGCTTGGCCGCTGCAGGCGTGGACGGAGTAGCGGGGGCGATCGGCTTCTCGGCTACCGGGGCGACCGGCTTGCCCTCGACCGCGGGGGCGACGGGCTCGACGGCCTTCGGCGCGGGAGCGTCAGCCTTGACGACAGCCGGAGCCGCCTTCGGGGCCTCAGCCTTCGGAGCTGCAGCGACGGGGGCTGCCTCAGCGA
>JBIIAR010000278.1:0-3467 GCA_044239765.1 Microbacteriaceae bacterium | reverse complement strand
AACAGAGCCCGTCGAAGAACCATGGGTCAAGGGTAGCCTCGTTGGGTGATAGAACTCCGAACGCCCGCTGAGATCGAGGCGATGCACGAGGCCGGACGGTTCGCGGCGAGCGTGCTCGAGGCGACGGCCGCGGCCACCGCCGTTGGCGTCAACCTGCTCGAGCTTGACGCCCTCGCGCACGACATGATCCGGCAGCGCGGTGCCGAGAGCTGCTACATCGACTACCACCCGTCGTTCGGTGGGTCGCCCTTCGGCAAGGTGCTCTGCACCTCGGTCAACGATGCCGCCCTGCACGGGCTGCCGCACGACTACACACTGGTGGATGGCGACGTCGTCTCGCTCGACTTCGCCGCCTCGGTCGACGGCTGGGTTGCTGACTCTGCCCTGACGGTCATCGTCGGCGAGCCCGACCCGCACGACGTTCGCCTCATCCAGACCGTGGAGCAGGCCCTCGCCGCGGGCATCGCCGCCGCGCAGCCCGGCGGCCGCATGGGTGACGTCAGCGCCGCCATCGGAGCCGTGGCGCGTGCCGCCGGCTACGGCGTCAACCTCGACTTCGGCGGCCACAGCGTCGGTCGCACCATGCACGGTGACCTGCACGTGCCCAACGACGGCCGCCCCGGACGTGGGTTTCCGCTGCAGCCCGGACTCGTCTTCGCGATCGAGCCGTGGCTCATGCGCGACACGGACCGCATCTACACCGACAAGGACGGCTGGACCCTGCGCAGCCTCGACGGCTCACGCGCGGCGCACGTCGAGCACACCGTGGCGATCACCGCCGACGGCCCGCTGGTGCTTACGGCTCGATCAGGTCAGGCCTGACGCGCTTCGTGCGCTCCACCTGCTGCTCGTGCCGCCACGCCGCGATGGCGCCATGGTTGCCGCTGAGCAGCACCGGCGGCACCTCGCGGCCCCGCCACTCGGCGGGCTTGGTGTAGCTCGGGTACTCGAGCAGGCCATCCTCGTGGCTCTCCTCGGTGAGGCTCTGGGGGTTGCCGACAACTCCGGGAACAAGTCGCCCGATCGCCTCGATCATCGCCATGACGGCGACCTCTCCCCCGTTGAGCACGTAGTCGCCGAGGCTGATCTCGCGCACGCGGGTGACGCTGCGCGCATGGTCGATCACACGCTGGTCGATGCCCTCGTAGCGGCCGCAGCCGAAGACGAGGTGCTGCTCGAGGGCGAGCTCGCGAGCGGTGGCCTGGGTGAATCGCTCGCCGGCCGGACTCGGGAAGATGACCACGGTATCCGTGCTGATAACGCTGTCGAGGGCCTCGCCCCAGGGCTCCGGCTTCATGACCATGCCCGCGCCGCCGCCGTACGGGGTGTCGTCGACGGTGCGATGGCGGTCGTGCGTGAAGTCGCGCAGGTCGTGCACGCCGAGCTCGATCAGGCCCTTCTCGCGGGCCTTGCCGAGCAGCGAGATGTCGAGCACTCCGAAGAACTCGGGAAAGATGCTGACGATGTCGATGCGCACGTGGTCAAGCGTACGGGGCGCGCGCACCCCGCACCGTGCACCCCGGTATCGGAGGGCGGCACGCCGACGCAGCGCTCGGCGACTGCGCGCCGCGCCGCGCGGTCCCTCCGTTCTTGTCCTCTCCAGTCTGGGGAATGCCACAGATCCGTGGCACGCGCGTGGCGCGGCGAGCTGCGCCGTCACCCTCGCCCTATGGATATGACTCAGTTCAGACAACACGGTGGAGTCGCGAGCGTCGCCGCGCTTCACAGCAGAGGCGTGACCGACGAGCAGATCCGCTGGGCGGTGACACGTGGCGCGCTCAGCCGCATCCGGCACGGCTGGTTACAGACGGCGGATGCAGATCCCGACATTGTCGCCGCAGTAGCCGCCGGTGGAAGGCTCGGCTGCATCTCGGCTGCCGCCCGTCATGGGCTGTGGGTGCCGGAAAGTGCAGGCCTGCACGTCGCCCTGCCACGGCACGCGGGTCGACACCAGAGTGCGGATCTAACCGCTCACTGGGAGGGCGACCGGTGGCGAGACTCGCGATCGCCGGTCGAGTCCGTGGCCTCGATGATCCGGCAGCTGATTCTCTGCTGCGACAGGGACACCGCTGTGAGCGTGATCGACTCGGCGTTGCAGCGGCGCAAGCTGACCATGAAGGGGCTCGCGCGAATCATTGACTCCCTGCCCGACACATACGCCTGGCTTTCTGATGAGGTCGATGCAAAGAGCGAGTCGGGCTACGAATCGATGTGCCGCGTGCGCTTGGCCCGACTCGGCTTCGCGCTGCGAACACAGGTCGTGATCGCCGGCATAGGGCGGGTCGACATGCTGCTCGGAGATCGCCTGATCATCGAGGTTGACGGGCGGGAGTGGCACACCGGTGCAGACGCGTTTGTCGTCGATCGCTCTCGTGATCTAGCCGCACACCGCCAGGGCTACCTGCCACTGCGCCTCGCTCCCGTGCACATTGAGCACGAGTGGCCGTGGGTAGAGCGAGTCGTCACGGCGATCGTCGAGCGCGGCGAGCACCGGTGGAGCGACAGACAGCTCTGCCAGCGCGCCAACCACGGTTTCGGAGGATGACACGCCGCGACTGGGGCGCCGACGACGAGGACACGCCGACGCGGCCCTCCGGTTTCGGCGCGAAGCTAGTCGGCGTCAGGCGCAGGAGCGGGCGCAGCGGCCTCGTCGGAGTCGACGAGCTTCTCAGCAACGGGCTCGTCGTCGGGCAGCTCCTCGAAGAGACCGAGGGGCGGGTCGACGGTGAGGGTGCCGGCCGCCACATCGACGGATGTCACGATCGCCTTGACGAAGGGAACGAGAACATCACCGGATGCCGTGGAGACCGTCAGCAGATCCTGCGACGGCAGGTGGTCGATCTGCGCGACCGTGCCCACCTCGGTGCCATCACGCAGCACGCGCAGGCCGACGAGCTGGTGGTCGAACCAGGCGTCTTCCTCATCCGTCTTCTCTGCGAGGTCCTGGTCGATCCAGAGGATCGCCTTGATGAGGGTCTCGGCGGTCGTGCGGTCTGGCACGTCCTTGAAGAAGGCGACGGGCTGCAGGTTGTACCACTTGAGCTCGATGAGCTCGAGGGTCTTGCCGTGCCAGTCGGAGCTGGTCGGAACCTGCAGGGCAAACGTCGCTCCGGGTACGAAGCGGCGGGCCGGGTCATCGGTGTAGAGCTCGAGCTTGATGGCGCCCTTGAGGCCGTGGGCCTTGAGAAGCCGAGCAACTCGAAGCTGAGACTTACCGGGCAGCGCTGGCGCAGCCACCGTTAGAAATCGGTGTCGACGACGTCGACACGCACCTTGCGGCCGTCGGCGAGAGCCGAGACCAGGGTGCGGAGGGCCTTCGCCGTACGTCCGGCGCGGCCGATCACGCGGCCGAGGTCCTCGGGGTGCACGCGCACCTCGAGGACCTCACCGCGTGGTGAGCTCTTCGCCGCGACCTGCACCTCATCGGGGTGATCGACGATCCCCTTGACGAGGTGTTCGAGAGCGGG
>JBIIAR010000022.1:0-13425 GCA_044239765.1 Microbacteriaceae bacterium | reverse complement strand
CGCCTCCGGCCAGGCCCTCGCCATCAGTGGGGCGCAGGAGATCCAGAAGGCCGACAACCCGCGGCTGTACCGCATCGTCGAGAACCTGTCGATCACGACGGGCACCCCGATGCCCAAGGTCTACATCATCAACGACCCGGCCCCCAACGCGTTCGCGACCGGGCGCGACCCGCAGCACGCGTCCGTGGCGGCGACCACGGGCATCCTCGAACTGCTCGACGACTCCGAGCTCGAGGGCGTCATGGCGCACGAGATGGGCCACGTCAAGAACTACGACATTCGCGTGTCGCTGATCGTATTCGGCCTCGTGCTGGCAATCGGCCTGCTGGCTGACATCGCCGTGCGCATGGCCTTCTTCGGCGGTCGCAGTCGCGGCAACAACAACAACGGCGCTGGCATCATCATTCTCCTCATCGGACTCGTCGCGGCTGTTCTCGCGCCGGTCGTCGCCGGCATCGTGCAGGCAGCGGTCTCGCGCCAGCGGGAGTACCTGGCCGACGCCACCGGCGCACTGACGACCAGGCACCCGGATGCGCTGGCCAGCGCCCTGCTGAAACTGCAGGCCTACGGGCGGCCGGTCAGCAAGACCAACACCTCGATGTCGCACCTGTGGATCAGCGACCCGAACAAGCCCGGCGTCATGGCCCGCCTGTTCAGCACCCACCCGCCGATCGCGGACCGCGTCGCGCGTCTGCAGGAGTCGGGCCGCGGCTTCTAGGTAGCAGCCTGCAAGGCGGCCGAGAGGTCGCCCCTGCCGGTGTACTCGATGCCGTCGAGACCCTGCCATGCGGCCGTCTGCCGCAACAGGGCAACGACGCGGTCGACATCGACCGGGTGGTCGCCCTCGTGCCACGCGGACTGCACGCGCAGCACGCGGGCCTGTCGGTCGCTCTTGAGGTCGATGCGGCCGACGAGCTGCTCGTCGATGAGCAGCGGCAGCGTGTAGTAGCCGAACACGCGCTTCTCGGCCGGGGTGTAGATCTCGATGCGGTAGTGAAAGCCGAACATGCGCTCGGCTCGCGCGCGCTCCCAGACCACGGGGTCGAAGGGGCTGAGCAGGGCGGCGGCCTCGATACGGCGGGGGATTCGGGCATCCCGGTGCAGGTAGGTCGGCCCCCAGCCGGGCACGGCGACGCGCAGCAGCTCCCCGGCGTCCACGAGCTCGTCCGCCGCGGCCTTGGCGGGCCCCTGCTTGATGCGGTAGTAGTCGGCGAGGTCGCGAATGGTGCCGATGCCGTGCGCGACGGCCGACTTTCTGATCAGCTCGCGCACCGCATCCGTCGCTGGTATCTGCTGGTCGAGCACCGCTGATGGCAGCTTCTGCGCTGGCAGGGCATAGGTGCGCTCGAAGCGGGTGCGGCCAGCGCTGACGACCTCGCCAACGCGAAAGAGGTACTCGAGGGCGCGCTTGGTGTCGCTCCAGTCCCACCAGCCGGTCTTGCCCTTGCGCGAGTCGTCCTCGATCTGGCTCGCGGCCAGCGGCCCCTTCTCGGCGAGCTCGGCGCGCACCCACTCGAGGTGCCCCTCGTTGGACTGCAGCCAGGCATCGGGGTGGGTCACGTAGTAGTCGCGCCACCAGTCCATGCGCCACCGGAACAGCGGCCAGTGCTCCACCGGGATCAGCGCCGCCTCGTGGGCCCAGTACTCCGTGTAGTCGCTGCCCTTCGCGAAGACCAGCCGGTCGAGGTCAGCCTTGTCGTAGTGCCCGAGGCGGGCGAAGAGGGGAAGGTAGTGGCTGCGCTCGAAGACGTTCACCGAGTCGAGCTGCAGCACGCTCAGCCGCGACACCGCAGACCGAAGCTGACGGATGCCGACAGCCGCCTTCGGTGCCGTGCCGAAGCCCTGGGCGGCGAGGGCAACGCGGCGCGCCTGCGCGGGGGACAGCGACTCCATGCCCTTGACCCTACCGAGGCCAACCGACAGACCGCGTTCTTCCGTCGTTCACCGCGCTGCTACCGACGGTAACCCGGGCAGCCGTACTTTTCACGAAGGCCATCCGGTGTCCCTCTGCCCGCTCACAGCGCGGGCGACCGGTGGCCAACTGGAGGAATCCCTTGCTCAACAAGCGCACCTTCGCCGGCCTCGCGGTCTTCACCGCGGCAGCGATCACCCTCAGTGCCTGCGCAGGCACGACCGACGCCCCGGCGTCTGATGTCGACGCATCCGTCGCCACGAGCGCTGCCGACTTCGGCGGTCTCGACGCACTCATCGAGGCCGCACAGGCCGAGGGAGAGCTCAACGTCATCGCCCTTCCCGACAACTGGGCCAACTACGGCGAGATCAAGGCGCTGTTCGAGGAGAAGTACGGCATCGTCGTCAACTCCGCCGACCCCGACATCTCGTCGGCCGAGGAGATCGCCGCCGCCGACAACCTCAAGGGCCAGGACACCGCTCCCGACGTCTTCGACCTCGGCACCGCCGTGACCCTCGACTCGCTCGACTACTTCGCGCCCTACCAGGTCGAGAACTGGGACGAGATCCCGGCCGAGAACAAGGAAGAGACCGGCCTCTGGGTCAACGACTACACCGGCTCGATGTCGATCGGCTACGACTCGAACTCCGTTCCCAAGCCCGAGTCGCTCGACGACCTGCTCGGCGACGACTACCGCGGCGCGGTTGCCCTCAACGGCGACCCGACGCAGGCTGGCGCCGCCTTCGCCGCTGTCGGTCTCGCGACCGTGCAGTCCGGTGGAACGCTCGACGACTTCCAGGACGGCATCGACTTCTTCGAGAAGCTCAACGACGCGGGCAACTTCATCCCGGTCAACGTGACGAGCGCGACCATCGCCGCCGGCGAGACCAAGGTCGCCTTCGACTGGAGCTACAACAACCTCGCCGCCGCCGCGACGGTCGACGGCTGGAAGGTCGTCACCCTGCCCGGCACGGTCTACACCTCCTTCTACAACCAGGCGATCAGCAAGGATGCCCCGCACCCGGCAGCCGCTCGCCTCTGGCAGGAGTTCCTCTACAGTGCAGAGGCGCAGAACCTCTTCATCGTCGGAGGCGCCTACCCCGTCACGATCCAGACCCTGCAGGACGCGGGAACCGTCGACACCGCCGCGCTCGACGCCCTTGGCGAGCTGAAGGGTGAGCTCGTCACCCCGACCGCCGACCAGGCCGCCGCGGCAGCCACCCTTCTCGCAGAGAAGTGGGCTGCGGCGATCAGCTAGCAGCACCCAACTATGACTGTCGCCACAGCGCCGGTCGTGAACGACGGTGACGCCGGGGCACCCCCTCGGCGTCACCGCCTTCGCGGGGCGGCCACATTTCTCGGGCTGACCCCCTTCGCCATCTACGTTCTGCTGTTCCTCGCGATTCCGACGACGCTCGCCGTCAGCACCGGCTTCTTCACCGAGGACGGCGCCCTCACCCTCGACAACATCACGGGCCTGTTCGCGCCGAACGTGCTCTCTGCGTTCGGTGCCTCCTTCTTCGTCTCCGCGGTCACCGCTGTCGCTGGTGCCGTCATCGGTGCCCTCGTCTGCTACGCCCTGCTCGGGCTGCGCCCCGACGGCGCCGTGCGCTCGTTCATCGACTCGGCGAGCAGCGTGCTCGCGCAGTTCGGCGGCGTCATGCTCGCCTTCGCGTTCATCGCGACGATCGGCCAGCAGGGCCTCATCACGGTCTGGCTGCGCACCAGTTTCGGCTTCGACATGTTCGCCGACGGCGTCTGGCTCTACCAGGTGGCCGGCCTGCTGCCGGTCTACCTCTACTTTCAGGTGCCGCTCATGGTGATCACCTTCATGCCCGCGCTGCAGGGCCTCAAGCTGACCTGGGCAGAGGCGAACGCCACCCTGGGCGGCACGACGCTCACCTACTGGACCCGCATCGCCGCGCCCGTGCTCGCGCCCTCGTTCTTCGGCAGCCTTCTGCTGCTCTTCGCCAACGCCTTCTCGTCGTATGCCACGGCGGCCGCCCTCATCAGCCAGGGAGCCCAGATCGTTCCGCTGCAGATTCGCGCCGCGCTGGTCAGCGAGACCGTGCTGGGCCGCGAGAACATGGCGGGGGCGCTCGCGCTCGGCATGGTCGTCGTGATGGTCGTCGTGATGTGGGGCTACTCGGTGCTGCAGACCCGCACCTCGAGGTGGCAGCGATGAACGTCGGGGCCGAGCCGGGCAAGGTGACCCGGGTGGTCATCCTCGCGGTTGTCGGCCTCATCTTCGCGATCCCGATCATCGCGATGATCGAGTTCACCTTTCGCGCGGGCCTCAGCGGCGGCTACACGCTCGACCACTGGACCGGCCTTTTCAGCGAGGATGCGGCCCGCACCTACCGAGGCCTGTTCCAGGCCATCGGCAACAGCTTCATCCTCGCCGCGGTGACCGTCGGCATCGTCGTTCTGCTTCTGCTGCCGACGATGATCCTCGTGCACCTGCAGTTTCCGCGGCTGCGGCGGGTGCTCGAGTTCATCTGCATCATTCCCATCACCGTGCCGGCCATCGTGCTCGTCGTCGGTCTCGCGCCGATCTACTCGATCGTCGTGAAGGTGCTCGGCGGCGCCACCTGGACTCTCGCCTTCGCCTACGGCATCACCGTGCTGCCCTACGCCTACCGGGCAATCCAGTCGAACCTCGACGCCGTCGACATCCGCACCCTCAGCGAGGCCGCGCGCACGCTCTCGGCCGGCTGGATTCGCGTGCTGTGGTTCGTGCTGCTGCCCAACCTGCGCCGCGGCGTGCTCGCCGCAGCCTTCATCTCGGTGGCTGTCGTGCTCGGCGAGTTCACCATCGCCTCGATTCTCAACCGTCGCAACCTGCAGACCGCACTGCTGCAGGTGTCGCAGTCCGATCCGTGGGTGGCGACGATCTTCGCCCTGCTGGCGCTGCTTCTTGCCTTCCTTCTACTGCTGTCCATCGGCCGCCTCGGCCGCGATCGGAGAACCTCATGACCACCGGTGCAACAGTCCAGCTCGTGGACGTCACCAAGAGCTACGGCTCGCACCAGGCCCTCGCTGGCATCGACCTCACCATCGCACCGGGGGAGTTCATCGCCCTGCTCGGCCCGTCGGGCTGCGGCAAGACGACCGCGCTGCGGGCTCTCAGCGGCCTCGAGTCGATCAACACGGGTCAGATTCTCATCGACGGCACGGATGTCGCCGCGACGCCAACGAACAAGCGCGACATCGGCATGGTCTTTCAGTCGTACTCGCTGTTTCCGCACATGACCGCCCTCGAGAACGTCGAGTTTGGACTGCGGATGCGCCGCGTCGAGAAGACGGAGCGCCGCGCCCGCGCGGTTGAGACCCTCGATCTCGTCGGCCTCGGACACCTCGGCGACCGTTTTGCCCACCAGCTGTCGGGCGGCCAGCAGCAGCGCGTCGCCCTGGCGCGCGCGCTGGTGACCCGCCCCCGGGTGCTGCTGCTTGATGAGCCGCTGAGCGCACTCGATGCGAAGGTGCGCGTGCAGCTGCGCGACGAGATCCGCCGCATCCAGACCGAGCTCGGCATCACCACCCTGTTCGTGACCCACGACCAGGAGGAGGCGCTCGCCGTCGCCGACCGCGTCGCGGTGATGCGCGAGGGTCGCATCGAGCAGATCGGCACCCCAGAGCAGCTCTACGTCACCCCGTCGACCCCCTTCGTGGCGGACTTCGTCGGACTCAGCAACCGGATGCCCGGCTCGCTTCTCAACGGCACCGTCACCATCGGAGAGACGAAGCTGGCCGCGCTCGGCGAGGCGCAGCCCGATGGACCCGTCACCGCGCTCGTGCGGCCCGAGGATCTCGCGTTCGACTCCACGGGACTGGCGGCGACCGTCGTCGCGAGCAGCTTTCTCGGGTCGCTGCGGCGCACTCAGGTGAGGCTCGACGATGGGCTGGTGCTGGCGGTGCAGCATGACGTGGACCAGCATCCGCAGCCTGGAGACGCGGTGCACCTGCGCTTCAAGGGTTCGGCGGTCTCAGTCAAGCCTCGGGTTGACCCTGCCGCCTAGGAATAGGCTGGCGCAATGATCTTCCGCAGGCGTCGCACCGAAGAAAAGCTCCGCTCCGTTCCGCGTCCGGTGGCCACCGGCGCCGAGCGAAAGAAGCAGGTTGAGGCGGCGATTCCCGTGCCGGTCGAGATCGCCGGGCAGTGGGCGTGGCGCATCCTCGCGATCGTCGGCGTGCTCGTCGTCTTCGGGCTGCTCATCATTCAGCTGCGCGACATCGTGGTGCCGCTCATGGTGGCCCTGCTGCTGTCGGCGCTGCTCGTGCCGTTGGTGAACTTTCTCATTCGACACCGCTGGCCGCGCGGCCTCGCGGTCGCCCTCGCCATGGTCGGCACCCTTGCGGTGATCGGCGGTCTGGTCTTTCTCATCGTGTGGCAGGTGCGGTCCGGTTTTCCGGCGCTGCAGGAGCGCTCCCTCGCGGCCTACGACGACTTCCGCGAGTTTCTCGCGACCGGCCCGCTCGCGATCAGCAACAAGGAGTTCGACGGCTACGTGCAGCAGGTGATCGACAGCTTCGACCAGAGCACGCTGCTCAGCGGCGCAGCCCAGGTCGGCACGACCTCGCTGCACGTCGTCACCGGCTTCCTGCTGACCCTGTTCGCGACCCTCTTCATCCTCATCGACGGCAAGGGCATCTACGCCTGGATCACCCGCCTCTTTCCGCGCAAGGCGCGCGAGGCGGTGCGTGACTCCGGTCGCGCCGGATGGCTCACCCTCACCACCTTCGTCAAGGTGCAGATCTTCGTGGCTGGCGTCGACGCATTCGGCATCGGCCTCGGCGCCTTCATCATCGGGCTCGTGTCTGGCATTCCCGGCGGTTTCCCGCTCGTGATCCCGATCACCATCGCCGTGTTCCTCGGATCCTTCATCCCGGTCGTCGGCGCGGTCGTCAGCGGCGTGCTGGCGGTGTTCGTCGCGCTCGTGTTCCTCGGGCCGATTCCGGCGCTGTTCATGCTCGGCGTCGTGCTGCTGGTGCAGCAGATCGAGGGCCATGTTCTGCAGCCGCTGGTTCTGGGCAGCGCCGTCAAGGTGCATCCGCTCGCTGTGGTCTTTGCCGTCGCGGCGGGAGCGGGCATCGCGGGCATTCCCGGTGCGCTCTTCGCGGTGCCGCTCGTGGCCGTTCTCAACGTTATGGTGAACTACATCGCGAGTGGAAAATGGCGCACCAAGACGCGCCCTGAGCTAGAGGATGTCGTGTCGCCCGCATGACCACAGAACCAACCGTCGGCCCGTCGCTGGCCGACTTCGAGCGCGCGCGGGGCGTGGTGTCGCGGGTCGCGGAGCTCACCCCGATGGAGAGCTCGCGCTACCTCGCCGAACTGCTCGGCTCACCGGTCTACCTCAAGTGCGAGAACCTGCAGCGCACGGGCTCGTACAAGATTCGCGGCGCCTACAACCGCCTCAGCCAGCTGACCGCCGAGGAGCGCGCGCGGGGCGTCGTCGCCGCGTCTGCGGGCAACCACGCACAGGGTGTCGCCCTCGCGGCGCGCGAGCTGGGCATCAAGGCGACGATCTTCATGCCGATCGGCGTCGCGCTGCCCAAGCTCTCGGCCACCCGAGACTACGGAGCCGACGTGGTGCTGCGCGGCCACATCTTCGACGAGACCGCCACGGCCGCCCGGGCGTTCGCCGTCGAGACCGACGCCGTGTTCATCCCGCCCTTCGACCACATCGACATCGTCACCGGACAGGGCACCCTCGGCCTCGAGATCCTTGACCAGGTGGCGGATGTCGACACCATCGTCATCCCGATCGGCGGCGGTGGACTCATCGCCGGCGTCGCATCCGCAGCCAAGCAGCGCGCGGACGTCGAGGGTCGCAGCATCCGCATCATCGGGGTGCAGTCGTCCAATGCCGCCGCCTACCCGGTGTCGCTGCAGAACGGCTCGCCGACCGAGATCGCCATCACGCCGACGATCGCCGACGGCATCGCTGTCGCCAAGCCGGGCATGCTCAACTTCGACATCGTGCGCGAGTTCGTTGACGAGGTCGTCACGGTGACAGACGACGAGGCCGCGAAGGCCCTGCTCGTGCTGCTCGAGCGGGCGAAGCTCGTGGTGGAGCCCGCCGGAGCGGTCGGCGTCGCCGCGCTGCTCAGCGGCCGCATCGCGAACACCGGAACCACGGTTCTCATCCTCAGCGGCGGCAACATCGACCCGCTCATGATGGAGCGCGTCATCAGCAACGGCCTCTCGGCCTCAGAGCGCTACCTGCGGCTGCGCATCCCGCTGCCCGACCGTCCCGGCCAGCTCGCGCGCACGTCGGCGATCGTCGCCGAGCAGAACGCGAATGTCGTCGAGGTGCTGCACACCCGCCATAACGCGGGAATGCAGATCAGCCAGGTCGAGCTGGAGCTGCACATCGAGACGCGCGGCCCCGACCACGCGGACCGCGTGCTCGCGGCGCTGCGGGCCGAGGGCTACGAGCCGCGGGTCGACTTCTAGGGCCGCTGCAGGTCGAGCTCGTCGAGACCGGATTTCGACAAGCTCAATCCGCTCAGGGCTGGTAGGTCTCGACCTTCACGATCTTCACCGGGATCGACTTGCCGTTGGGCGCGAGGTACGAGGTCTCGTCGCCGACCTTGAGCCCCATGATCGCGACCCCGAGCGGGCTGCCCTCGCTGTAGACATCGAGCTCGGCGTCGCCGACGATCTCGCGGCTGCCCAGCAGAAAGGTCTCCTCGTCACCGAGCACGGTGGCGGTGATCACGGTTCCGGGCTCGACCACGCCAGAGCTCTGCGGCGCCTCTCCGACGACGGCGTGGCGCAGCAGCTCGGTGAGAACGCGGATGCGCGCCTCGATCTTGCCCTGCTCCTCTTTGGCGGCGTGGTATCCGCCGTTCTCTTTGAGGTCTCCCTCTTCGCGCGCGGCCTCGATCTTCTTGGCGATCTCGATGCGACCCTCGCCCTCGAGCTGCTCGAGTTCGGCGGTGCGGCGGTCGAAGGCCTCCTGGGTCAGCCAGGTGACTGAGCTGTCGTTCGACACGGAGTGCTCCTAACAATGAGAGACGACCGGCCGAAACCGGCCGGTCGTGAATGCTGCACAGCCTATGCGAGCCAGCAACGGTAGATCAAGCCGGTGACAGCCAGCTCTGTGGTGCGCACCTGCTCGGTGAACACGCGGGTTCGCTCGTCGCTGGCGGGAAGATCGACGACCTTCCACCCCACGTCGCTGAAGCCCTCGTTCATGGCCTTGACAACGCAGGTGACGTCGCTGCCGGGGTCCGCTGTCACCTGCCAGGTCACCGATACTGCGCGGTCGTCGATGATCTCGTGTCCGACATCGCGAAACTCGATGCTCGCCGACTCCCCATCGAGGGCAGCCCAGACCACCCAGGCGCCGAGCACGAGGGCGAAGGCGCCGGCCACGGCAATGGCGATGGCACGGCGGGTGCGGCTGGTCGCGCGGGTGCGACCGTAGCGCTCGTCGAGGGTGGGTGACGGCACAGAATCTCCAGACTGAGACGGATAGTCTTCTATCCAAGTATTCGCTATAGAAGGCACAGTAATGACCCTGCTCGACCTGCTCGTCGCCGCGACCCCGTCACCGTCACCCACCCCGCTCGACGAGGACACCGTCACGCCCGGCTGGATCGGCTTTGTCTTCATGTTCGCGATCGCCCTCATCACCGTGTTCCTCATCATCGACATGACGCGTCGCGTGCGTCGCGTGCGCTACCGAGGAGAGGTGCGCGAGAAGATCGCCGCCGAAGAGGCTGACCTCAAGAAATAGGCGGCTCAACGGCTGGCTCGGTGCCGCCGTCCCCGGTCTGGTGCACATCGTGCTCGCGCGCCAAGACGTAGTTCTCCGCGCCTGAGCCTCGACGCCGCCTGCTGGCACGCCGAATGGGGAAGCCGGCGCTGAGCTCGCGAGAGCCTCGCGCTCGTGCGCGTGACTACCCCGCGCGCAGCATTCTGCGCACCGCGGCGCTCTTGCTCGGCAGTTCGACCGGCCTCTGCGATGCATCGACATCGGGTGGCGGCACGAACCAGTACCTGCCGCCACGCCTCTCGACGCGCCAGTGGTTGTTGTGCACGAGCATGTGGTGATGTCGGCACAGCAGCACGCCGTCGGCCAGGTCGGTGGATCCGCCGCGGCCGAACTCGTGGATGTGGTGCACCTCGCACCAGCTGGCCGGGCGATCGCAGTCGGGGGCCAGGCATCCGCCATCCCTCGCCGCGATGGCGGTGCGCTGCCGTGCCGTGTGCAGTCGCTGCGAACGGCCGAGGTTGAGAGCCTGGCCGTCATCGTCGAAGAGGATCGGCACGAACCCGCCGTCACAGGCGTGCCGCTCGACCGTCGCGATCGAGACGGAGGCGCGCTGCCCGTCGATGAAGCCGACGCCCGCCCGCCGGTCGAGGTCGCGCTGCGTGACCAGCACGCGCACGTCGGGGCGCCGACCCGGCAGCGCCTCGGTGCGCACCGCGATGTCGACCAGCTCGACGAGCGAGTCGAGCGCGATCTGCTCTGTGGTGCGCGGGTCGTTGACGAAGGCCTCGTCGGCACCGACGAAGCGCGGCCCGCCGCGACGCGGGGAGGTCGCGGCGTCGATGGCCGAGACGACGACTGCCGCGGATTCCGGGTCGAGCAGCCCCGACAGCCGCGTCATTCCGTCGGGCTGTGACACGAGCCGCAGAAAGCGCCGAGCACGGCGCTCGTCTTCGCGCGGGGCGATGCCGGCCGCATCCAGTTCGTCACGCAGCTCGCGGGCGCGGGCAGCGAGCCGCTCGAGCGGAAGCGGCAACACCACGAGCGCGGCTGCGGCATGAGAGAGCGCGGACGCGGGCACCGATTCAGAGGGCGAGCCGAGACCGGCCTCGATCACCGCAAGTGCTTCGGCCGAGATCGCCCCTGCGGCAACCGCATCAATCGCGGGCTGCAGCCACGCGTGGGCCGGCGCTGAGAGAAGAGACCCGGTCACTATCAGGCGCCGCGCGGTCGGCGCGCTCTCGCCGGTGATCGCCTGCACGAGAGCCTCGGGGGAGCGCGCGCCGAGGCGGGCGGCAAGGCCGTCGTAACCGAGCTCCCGCCGGGAACGGTGCGCGATCTCGGCAGAGACCGCCGCGGCCGCGAGGTCGATCTGCCGCGCGATTGCAGCGATCTGCGTCTGCAAATCGATCAATGCCGAATCGGACGCGGAAGCGACATCCGCCCGCGTTCTATCACTGAACGCCGTGGCGAGTTCGGTGAAGGAGGACATGGGTCAATTTTCCCATGATTCGAACATATGTTCGAGTGTTTGTGAACAACTCAGGGAAAGAAAAAATGTGGAGGAGAGGAGAATAGACCCATGACCCTCACCCTTGGCTACAAGGCCAGCGCAGAACAGTTCGCCCCGCGAGAGCTCGTCGAGATTGCCGTCGAGGCAGAGAAGCGCGGCATGCAGTCGGTCGCCGTCAGCGACCACTTTCAGCCGTGGCGTCACGAGGGCGGCCACGCGCCGTTTTCGCTCGCCTGGATGGCCGCGGTGGGGGAGCGCACCGAGACGATCAAGATAGGCACGAGCGTCATGACGCCGACCTTTCGCTACAACCCGGCCGTGCTCGCCCAGGCCTTCGCGACGATGGGGGTGCTCTACCCCGAGCGCATCTTTCTTGGCGTCGGCACCGGCGAGGCCCTCAACGAGATAGCGACCGGCTGGAAGGGCGACTGGCCCGAGTTCAAGGAGCGCATCGGCCGTCTGCGCGAGGCCATCGAGCTGATGAACCTGCTGTGGACCGAGGACCGCGTCAACTACAGCGGCGAGTACTACCAGACGGTCGACGCGAGCATCTATGACCGCCCCGACGTCAAGGTTCCGATCTACGTTGCCGCCGGCGGCCCCCAGGTCGCCCGCTTCGCCGGGCGGGTCGGCGACGGCTTCATCTGCACGAGCGGCAAGGGCATGGAGCTCTACACCGAGCAGCTGCTGCCCGCGGTCGCCGAGTCAGGCAGGGATCTCGACAAGATGATCGAGATCAAGCTGAGCTACGACACCGACGCCGAGGTCGCCCTCGAGAACACCCGCTTCTGGGCTCCGCTGGCGCTCGGCAAGGAGCGGAAGCATGACATCACCGATCCGATCGAGATGGAGAAGGCAGCGGATGCCCTGCCCATCGAGCAGATCGCGTCACGCTGGATCGTCGGCAACGACCCCGACGCGGTGGTCGAGCAGATCAAGCAGTACTCGGACGCTGGCCTCAACCACCTCGTCTTCCACGCCCCCGGGGCCGACCAGCGGCGCTTTCTCGAGCTCTTCGAGAAGGACCTCGCCCCGCGCCTCCGCGCCCTTTAAACGACCAGAGGCCGCCACCGAAACCGGTGACGGCCCCTGCGCCTCGATAAACGGAGGCGTGACGCGACTCATACGAGGGGACCGAGCGACGAGCGCGCGGTGAAGCGCGCCGCCTCGTGCCGACGAAGCTCGGCGAGCTCCACCTGGGTGACGCGGCGCTCGGCGCGGGCCGGGCGGCGTCCCCAGACGATGAGGGCGAGGCCCACGCGCAGGGCGAGACGGTCTGCGAGACCGACTCTGCGCACGGGCGGTGAGTGTTGCGAACGGCTGGGAGCCGTCAGTACTGCGTTCATGGTGGTGTCCTTCTGACCTGAAAATGGCGTGCATGTATAGCGACGGGATGAGAACGCAGGCACGCGCGCGCAAAGGAGCGCGTGCCTGCGAACTGGGCTTCGTGAGCGTCACCACCGTCTGAGACGGAGGCGGAATCGCTAGCCGTTCAGGCGGAGAGTGGCACCGACGAAGCCGGCGGTGACGCGGAACGCATCACGAGAAATGGTGGTAATCATTGGCCGGCTCCTTTCTGTCTAGTGGCGTTTGCCCACCGTACTAGCGGTAGACAAGGGGGGTCAACCCCGTTATCAAAATGTGAGCAGCAGGGTGCCGCGCTTGCGAAACTCGCCAACATAGCGGTGCGCTTCAACGATCTCGTCGAGGGTGTAGCGGCGGTCGATGACCGGAACGAGGGCTCCGGCGTCGGCCAGCTCAACCAGCAATTTCAGGTCGGATGCCGTGCTCGGCTTCGTCACCATGGCCACGACCCCACCGAGCCGCCTGCTGTCGCGGCGGGCGGTGAGCATCGAGCGCAGTGATCCGACGACGAGCAGCACGGCTCCCGCCGGAGCAACCGAGCCGGCCACGCGGCGGTAGGGCGCGTTGCCGACGCAGTCGACGATGATGTCCCACTGGCGTCCTGTCGAGGTGAAGTCGACATCCGCGTAGTCGATCGTGTCGGCAGCCCCGAGCGACCGCACGAGCGCGTGGTTGGCCGCGCTGCTGACCCCGGTGACGGCGGTGGCGCCCAGGGCGACGGCGAGCTGCACGGCCGCCGTGCCCGTGGCGCCCGAGGCGCCGTTGACGAGCACGCGCTTGCCCTGGGGTGAGGCGAGGGTGAAGAACTTTTTAATGGTGATGCCGCCGAAGACGAGGCTGGCGGCATCGGTGAGGGGCAGCGTCGTGGGGGCGTGCGCGATGGTGGCGTTCTCGTCGATGACGAGCAGTTC
>JBIIAR010000276.1:0-3531 GCA_044239765.1 Microbacteriaceae bacterium | reverse complement strand
CTGGCCTTCGGTGCGGCCGCTGACGAGCATGTGCATGCCGACGCCGAGGTCGAAGCCCTCGAGCAGCAGGTAGCCGATCCAGAGCAGTCCGATGGCGATGAACCAGATGGTGGGTAGCAGTTCCATTGTCGTTTTTCCTTAGTAGGCGAACGCGAGAACGTCGGTGTCGTCGTCAGCGGGGGTGTCCTCTGGAGGCATCACGCCGGCGATTCCGCCGCGCACGAACTTCACAAGGAGCATGACCTCGACGACCATGAGGGCGCCGTAGACCAGCGTCAGGGAGATGAGCGAGAACAGCAGCTCACCGGCGGTCGCGGTCGACGAGACCGCGGAGGCCGTGAACATGAACACGCCGTCGACACCGCTGGGGTTCGGGTTGGGCGCCACCACGAAGGGCTGGCGGCCCATCTCGGTGAAGATCCAGCCGGCCGAGTTGGCGGCGAAGGGCGCGAGGATGCCCAGCAGGGCGAGTCGCATGATCCACTTCGAGCGCGGCACTGTTCCCTTGCGCGTCAGCCACAGGGCGACGACCGCCGCGAAGGCGGCGAGGGCGCCGAAGCCGATCATGAGGCGGAAGCCCCAGTAGGTGACAGCCATGACGGGCACGTAGTTCACGGTTGTGCCATCAGCGGTCGTCGTGCCGTACTTCTCCTGGTACTCCGGAACGAGGGTGTTGACGCCCTTGATCTCGGTCTCGAAGTCGCCGTGGGCGAGAAAGCTCAGCAGGCCGGGAACCTCGAAGACGCCAACCACCTGCGAGCAGTCCTTCGCCCCGACGTCGCCGATGGCGAGGATCGAGAAGCTGGTGCCGTCCTGGCAGGCCGCCTCGGCCGCCGCCATCTTCATGGGCTGCTGGTCGAACATCAGCTTTGCCTGCAGGTCGCCGGTGAGGGCGACGCCACCGAATCCGAGGATCGCGACGACGGCGCCGATGCGCAGGGACTTGATCCAGACCCCGTGGTCGGCGCGGTCGCGGCCGGGCACATCGGGGCGCTCGCCGACGACGACGCGGCCGGACGCATCCACCGTGTCGATGCCGTCCTTGCGGCGCTGCCAGAGGTGGTACCAGCCGATGCCGATGAGGAACGCGGCCCCGACGCCGAGGGCGCCGAACAGGGTGTGCGAGTAGGCGGTCAGTGCGGTGTTGTTGGTGAGCACGGCGAAGATGTCGACGAGCACGGGGCGACCGTCGACGAGCTCGACGCCCACCGGGTGCTGCATCCACGAGTTCGCGACGATGATGAAGAAGGCCGAGACGATGCTGCCGGCGACGCCGATCCACAGGGCGGCAAGGTGCAGCTTCTTGGGCAGACGGTTCCACCCGAAGATCCAGAGGCCGATGAAGGTGGACTCGAAGAAGAAGGCGAGCAGGCCCTCCATGGCGAGCGGAGCGCCGAAGACGTCACCCACGAAGCGGGAGTACTCGCTCCAGGCCATGCCGAACTGAAACTCCTGCACGATGCCGGTGGCGACGCCCATGATGAAGTTGATCAGGTAGAGCTTGCCCCAGAACTTGGTCATTCGGAGGTACTGCGGGTTTCCGGTTCGCACCCACATGGTCTGCATGATTGCGACGACGGGGCCAAGGCCCAGGGTCAGGGGAACCATCCAGAAGTGGTAGACGGTGGTGATGCCGAACTGCCAGCGGGCGATCTCAAGGGGATCCACGTTAAGCCTTTCTCTGCTGTGGGCTCCAGCTTCTCGGCCTGCCCGCCGGCACCTCTAGGGTCAAAGGTCCCGAAGAGTTTCTACGGCGTGTAGAACTTCTTCTACACAACTGTAGAACACATTTCTACTTGGGGTAGAATTAGCGCATGGCAACACTGGGTGAGCTCGAGCGCTCCATCATGGAGATCCTCTGGGCGAGCGATGACTCGCTCTCGGCCTACGACCTGCAGGAGCGGCTGAGCGACCGCAAGCTCGCGGCGACGACGATCCTCACCGTGCTCTCGCGCCTCGAGAACAAGGGATTCGTGGCTCGCTCGCGCGATGCCCGCCCGCACCGCTACGCCGCAGCCGCGACTCGGGAAGACCACATGGCAGAGCTCATGCACGAGGTGCTCGGCGCAGCCACCGATCGCACGGCCGTGCTCGAGCGCTTCGTCGGGCAGGTCAGTCCTGCAGAGGCCGAGACCCTTCGCCGCTTGCTGGGCTGATGCTCGCGGCCTCGCTCGCGCTCGCCGTTCTCGCGGTGCTGCTCGCGTGGCCCGTGCCGATCCTGCTGGGCCGTGCCCGGTGGACCCGCCGGGCGCCCGCCGTGGCTCTCGCTCTCTGGCAGTCCATTGCGCTCACCGGCGGGCTCTCGATGATCGGTGCGCTGCTCACCTTCGGTCTCTCGCCCTTCGGCCACGATCTCGTCGATGCCGCGAGGGGGTTCACCGCTCTCGATGGCTCCGCGGCTCCGTGGCACGTGCTCGCGCTCTGCGCCGCACTGCTGCTGACGGTGCACCTGCTGTTCAACCTCGTGGCCACGGTCGTGCGGTCGGAACGGCAGCGCCGGCGGCACGCGCAGCTCGTCACGCTGCTCAGCTCTCCGCTGGAGTCGGGGGCCAGGCTCATCGACAGCCCGACGCCGGTGGCGTACTGCCTTCCCGGTCCGTTCTCATCGGTGACCGTCTACTCCGCGGGGCTGGTCGAGCTGCTCGAGCCCGACGAGCTCGAGGCCGTCGTCGAGCACGAGCGAGCGCACGTCACCCAGCGACACGACGTCGTGCTCATCGCCTTTCGCGCCTGGTACGCGTCGCTGCCGTGGTTTCCGATCGCCTACCGCGCGCAGCGCGAGGTCGGCCTGCTCATCGAGATGCTGGCGGATGACCGCGCCAGGCGAACCGTCGACACAGCCACCCTGGCCCGCGCGATCGCCCGCGTCGGGGCCTCTGGCGCGGCAGAGTCGACCTCGCCCGCCGAGCTCAGCGACCGCGTGCACCGGCTGCAGCTGCAGCCACTGCCCGTCGCGGGCGAGGCGCTCGTCATCGGGGGTGCGGCGGCCCTGCTCGGCGTTCCGACCGTGCTGCTGTTCGCGCCAGCGCTCATCGCCGCACTGGGGTAGCAGCCAAAAGTTTCGTTGATTTTCGTGGTTTTATCCCCTTAATTGGGGCGCGTCTGACGGCGAGCAAGGTGGCTACCGTTGGTCAACCCGAACAAGGACGTTCAGATGGAATCGCACCGCCGCCGCATGATCGCGGCCATACTCTGTGCCGTTGCCGCGGCATCCGTTCTCTCCGGCTGCGCCGAGAGCCGCACCGGACCATCGCTCGCCGAGACGAAGGCGAGCGCGCAGCTGCTGCGCAACAACGCCCTCGCCGGTATCGACGAGCAGTACATCTCTGGCTTCGTCGAGTGGAAGGACGAGAGCAGGGCCTGCGACGGCGACGAGCGCACGCGGTCCTGGTACTCGAGTGGCCTCGTGCCGATCGCCCCGAGCTACATGAGCGACACCGCCTCGATCATGCAGACGCTCGCGCGAGACTACGAGGCCAAGGGCTGGGCGGTGGAGGGTGAGGGCGATGCCCGCATTCTCACGAAGACGAC
>JBIIAR010000275.1:0-3571 GCA_044239765.1 Microbacteriaceae bacterium | reverse complement strand
TTATGCGGAACCCGATCGTCTTCTCGATCGCGAAGGCGATGACGAAGGCAAGAACGAACGAGTAGATCAGAACGGAGAACGCTGCGATCGCCTGAACGAGCAGCTGGGTGAAGCTTCCGCTCCAGAGCAGGCCCGAACCGTTGGCGAAGAAGCCAAGGTAGAGCGTTCCGATGAGACCACCGATGAGGTGGATGCCCACCACGTCGAGCGAGTCGTCGAAGCCGAGCTTGAACTTGAGGTCGATCGCCAGGGCGCAGACCGCACCGGCAACGAGGCCGAGAACGATTGCCCAGACCGGGTGCAGCGAGCCACAGGCCGGGGTGATGGCGACGAGACCGGCGACTGCACCGGAGGCGGCACCGACCGAGGTGGGCTTGCCGTCCTTGAACTTCTCGACGATCAGCCAGGCCAGCAGCGCAGCTGCGGGAGCGGCGAGCGTGTTGACGAACGCGAGTGCAGCGGTGCCGTCAGCAGCGAGCTCGGAGCCGGCGTTGAAGCCGAACCAGCCGAACCAGAGCAGACCGGCGCCGAGGAGGACGAACGGCGGGTTGTGGGGAACCGAGACGCCCTTGCCGAAGCCAACACGCTTGCCGAGCACGAGTGCGAGGGCGAGTGCGGCAGCACCAGCGTTGATGTGAACCGCGGTTCCACCGGCGAAGTCGATGGTGCCGACGCCGAAGACGTCCTGCAGGCCGTGGGTCAGCCATCCGCCGTAGGCGAAGCTGCCGTCCTCGGCGAGGCCGAAGTTGAAGACCCAGCTTGCAACGGGGAAGTAGACGACGGTCGCCCAGATGCCCGCGAAGATCAGCCAGGAGCCGAACTTGGCGCGGTCCGCGATAGCACCGGAGACGAGCGCGACGGTGATGATCGCGAAGGTCGCCTGGAATGCAGCGAAGGCCAGCGGCGGGTAGCCAGCACCCTCAGGAACCTCGAGGAGGTTGTTGAGGCCGAAAGCTCCGGTGTCGACCGACCAGGCGAAGAGGGTGCCCTCTGCGCCGGGGAATGCGATCGCGTAGCCGTAGATGACCCAGAGGACTCCGATGAGTCCAATCGCGCCGAAGCTCATCATCATCATGCTGATGACGCTCTTGGCCTTGACGAGTCCTCCGTAGAAGAACGCCAGACCAGGGGTCATCAGCAGTACGAGGGCCGCGGCGATCAGCAGGAAGGCGGTATTGCCCGAATCCATGTGTCTTACCTCTCTTAGTTTGCAAAGGATGCACCGTTGGTCCTCGACGCGCAGAGAGGGCCTGGGTTCCTCGGGTACGCCCCCATAGTGTCGGCGGGACGTTTCCGAAGCTGTGTCAGCATGTTTCGCGTTGGTTACGCGACAGAGCGAAATGTAAACATCGTGTTTCCGGGCTCCCCCGGTTCGCGGAGAATTGTTGCGTCACGCGTTGTCGCGCGGGCCAATTCGTTGTCAACACGCTGATTATCGCCGCGAGTCTCGGTCGCGGCCCCGCCGACAACGCGAACGGCCCCTTCGCTGATACGCGCGACAGCAGCCGGGCTAGAGCCCCTCGCCTGAGGTGAGGGCAATCATGCGCGATACCGCTCGAAGGTACTTCTTGCGGTAGCCGCCAGCGAGCATGTCATCGGCGAAGACCTGATCGAGCGAGGTTCCACTCGCGAGAATCGGAACCTGGGCGTCGTAGAGCCGGTCGACGAAGGCGACGAGGCGCAGCGCATCCGTCTGGCTGGTCAGCACCCGCACGTCGGTGAAGGCGACCGCGTCGAGTCCGTCGACGATCTTGACGTACTTCGACGGGTGCACCTTCGCGAGGTGGGCGACCATGTCAGCGAAGCGGTCGACGGTGATGGCCCCAGAGAACTTCGCGGCGGCCGACTCGAGCTCGTCGACCGGGATCGTCACGGCATGGCCCTCGAGGTCGCGGCGGCGGTAGTCGAGCCCGTCGATGCGCAGGGTGAGAAACTGCGCGCTGAGCGCGTCGATCTCGCGCAGAAAGTCCTGGGCGGCGAAACGGCCCTCGCCGAGCGCGTTCGGCGGGGTGTTCGAGGTCGCCGCGATGCGGGTGCCGGTGGCGGCCAGCTCGCCGAGCAGCCGCGACATGATGCGGGTGTCGCCCGGGTCGTCGAGCTCGAACTCGTCGATGCAGATGAGCCGGGCGCCCTTGAGCAGCTGGAATGCCTGCTGGTAGCCGAGGGCGCCGACGAGCGAGGTGTACTCGAGGAAGGTGCCGAAGTACTTGCGCTGCGGAGCCTCCCGCCAGAGAGCAGCGAGCAGGTGGGTCTTGCCGACGCCGAACCCGCCGTCGAGGTAGATGCCCGGAAGGGTGCTCGTGCGGCGCCGCGAGAAAAGACCACCCGGGGTCCACGAGCCAACGAACTCGCGGATCGCGGCCACCGCCTCTGACTGCGAGGGGTAGTTGGCATCCGGCCGGTAGCTGTCAAGCGTTGCGGTCGTGAACTGCCGCGGCGGCACGAGGTGGGCGACGATCTCGTCTCCGCTGAGGGTCGGGATGCGGTCGGTCAGGTGCTGCAATGGCCAGCCTTTGTGTGTCGCAGTCTTACAGGGGTCCAGCGCCCGAACGCAGGGATGCGTAGGGTCGGAGGTGCGGATCGGGTTCAACCCTAACCCGTTGCCCAACCACTCAAATCCGGAGGTAATCATGGCCGTCGAGGTCGACTCATCCCCCACGTTCGCCGACTTCGCCCACCCCGAGCGCCTGGTGAGCGGCGAATGGCTCGAGGCCCACCTCGGCCAGCCCGGACTCGTCGTCGTCGAGTCGGATGAGGACGTTCTGCTCTACGAGACCGGCCACATCGCGACCGCCGTGAAGATCGACTGGCACACCGACCTCAACGACCCGGTCGAGCGCGACTACATCGACGGAGAGGCATTCGCGGCGCTGCTCGGCTCCAAGGGCATCAGCCGCGACACCACCGTCGTCATCTACGGCGACAAGAACAACTGGTGGGCCGCCTACGCGCTGTGGGTCTTCACCCTCTTCGGCCACGAAGACGTGCGTCTGCTCGACGGCGGCCGCGCCAAGTGGGAGTCCGACGGTCGTTCGTACACGACCGACCCGGAGTCGGCCACGGTCGTCGACTACCCGGTCGTCGAGCGCAACGACGCTCCAATCCGCGCCTACAAGGACGACGTGCTCGCCCACCTCGGCAATCCGCTGATCGACGTGCGCTCCCCCGAGGAGTACAGCGGGGAGCGCACCACTGCTCCCGCGTACCCGGAGGAGGGAACCCTGCGCGCCGGGCACATCCCGACCGCTCAGAACGTGCCGTGGGGCAAAGCCGCAGCGGAGGACGGAACCTTCCGCCCGCTGCCAGAGCTCAACGCGCTGTACCGCGACGGCGCCGGCCTCAAAGAGGGCGACGACGTGATCGCCTACTGCCGCATCGGCGAGCGGTCGAGCCACACGTGGTTCGTGCTCACCCACCTGCTCGGCTTCGAGGGCGTGCGCAACTACGACGGATCGTGGACCGAGTGGGGCTCTGCCGTTCGCGTGCCGATCGTCAAGGGAGCAGAGGCGGGCGCGCTGCCTGCCAAGTAAGTAGCCTGTTGCTATGACTGAGCTTCCCCCGGCGCTCGCGG
>JBIIAR010000274.1:0-3573 GCA_044239765.1 Microbacteriaceae bacterium | reverse complement strand
GCTACGACCACGTGCGGGCCAACAACGGACCCGGCATGCGGGCGATCACCGAGCACGTGCTCGCCAAGAACCCCGCGCGCGTGCTCTACGTTGCGGGCCCGGGGGACTCACCGGATGACCGCGAGCGCTTCGCCGGCTTCACCAGCGCCATCGGCGACCGGCCCTTCGACCTCGCCCGGGGGGACTTCACGCGCGCGAGCGGACGCGGCATCCCCATCGACCACGATGCAGTGATCTGCGCCAACGACCAGATGGCTTTGGGGGTGCTCGACACCCTCGAGCGCACAGGAAGGCGCGACGTTCTCGTCACCGGATTCGACGGCATCAGCGCTGGTCGCCACAGTCGCCCGAGCCTGACGACCGTGCACCAGCCGATGGTCGAGCTGGGTCGCGCAGCCATCAGCGCGGTCACCCGGCGGCTCGAGAATCCCGACCTTGAGCCACAGAGCCACACCCTGCCGGTGCGGGTGATCCTGCGGCAGAGCTGCCCGTGAGAATTCTGTGAGACCGTGCCAGTAGCGATGTAAGCGCATACAGTCGAAGATGACCCCTCAACGGGGGACAACGGAGGCGCAAGGCAATGAAGCTACGAACACCACTGGCGGCGATCGCGGCCGTGGCCCTGCTGGCTGGCTGCAGCATTCAGATTCAGTCGGCCCCCGATCCGTCTATTCCGGCGAACACCATGCTGGTCGCGGCAGACAACGGATCCCCGCTGTTCGAGCGCAACTTCAACCCCTACCTGGCGAACAAGCGCATCGCGGCGTTCTACATGTACGAGCCGCTCGTGATCCTCGACAACGTGACGGGTGAAGAGACCCCGTGGCTGTCGACCGGCTACGAGCTGCCCGACCCGTCGACGGTCGTCTTCACCATTCGCGAGGGCGTCACCTGGAGCGACGGCGAGAAGTTCACCCCTGCCGACGTCGAGTTCACCCTCGACCTGCTCAAGGAGTTTCCGGCGCTCGACACCCAGGGCATCTGGTCCTTCGTCGACAGCGTCGAGAGCGATGACAGCACCGTGACCGTGCACCTGCAGTCCGAGAACGTGCCGGCGGCGCAGCTCGTCGCCACCACGCTCATCGTGCCCGAGCACCTCTGGAAAGACGTCGAAGACCCCACGACCTTCCGCAACCCCGACCCGGTCGGCACCGGACCGTACACGCTCGGCAACTTCGCCGCGCAGCAGTACACGGTCGACAAGTACGCGGACTACTGGCAGGCCGACAAGGTCGCCGCAGAGCACATCATCCTGCCGGCCACCAACACCCAGCTCGATGTCGCGACCAAGGGCTATGACTGGGCCTACTCGTTCATCAGCGACGTCGACAACGCCTGGGTCGCCGCGGGCAACAAGAACACCTACTGGTTTCCGCCGGGAGGCACGATCGCGCTCTACCCGAACCTGACCAAGGCACCGTTCAACGACCTCAACGTGCGCAAGGGGCTCAGCGCCGCGCTCGACCGCAAGGCGGTGGGAGACACGGCGGCCGAGGGCTACATGGAGCCGGCTGGCCAGACCAACATCCTGCTGCCCTTCCAGCAGAAGTACCTCGACCCGAGCATTCCCGACAGCGGCCTCATCACCCAGAACACCGATGCCGCCCTCGGCTTCTTCGCCGACGCCGGCTACACCCAGCAGGGCGACCAGCTCGTCGGCCCCGACGGCGAGCAGCTGACCATCACCATCACGACCGCCAACGGCTACAACGACTGGCTCAAGGGCGTGCAGGAGGTGCAGAAGCAGTGGGGCGCGATCGGCATCGACGTGAAGATCGACACCCCGCAGCCGGCGGCCTACCAGCTGGCGCTGCGCAACGGCGAGTTCGACCTTGCCATGGGCAGCACGGGTGGAACCGGCTCGCTCTTTCGCGACTTCAACACCCTGCTCTCGAGCGAGTTCGTCAAGCCGGTGGGCGAGGAGGCGGTCGCCAACTTCGCCCGCTATGACAACCCCGAGGCGGATGCCGTGCTCGCCCAGTTCAAGACTGCCATCACCGAAGACGAGCAGATCGAGCTCGGCTACCAGCTGCAGCAGATCGTCTACAACGACCTGCCGGTTCTCGAGCTCTACTACGGCGGATCGTGGGGCCTCGTCAGTGACGCCAAGTTCACCGGCTGGCCGACCGAGCAGAACCCCTATGCGAGCCCGAAGACCTACGAGTCGACCCCGCTGCTCGTGCTCACCAACCTGAAGAAGGTGTCGAAATGACAGCAGTGACAGCGGCGACTCCACCAGTCGCTGAGGCATCGACACGCAGCCGGGGCACCGCAGCCTACGTGCTGCGCAAAGCGGGGCTCTTCGTGCTCACGCTCTGGGCGGCGGTGACGGTCAACTTCATTCTGCCGAGGCTCATGCCGGGAACCCCGGCGGATGCCGCCCTGGCCAAGCTGGCCCAGAACGGTCCGGTGAGCGAGGCCACCAAGAGCGCGATCGAGGCCCAGCTCGGTGTGCCCGGTGGCAACATTCTCGAGCAGTACATCCAGTACCTCGGTCAGGTGGTGACGCTCAACTTCGGCGTCTCGTACACCTTCTACCCGCAGTCAGTCAGCGAGCTGGTCAGCCAGGCGCTGCCGTACACGCTCGTGCTCGTCGGCACGGTGACGGTAATCGCCTTCGTGCTCGGCACGCTGCTCGGTGTGGTCGCCGCGTGGAAGCGCGGCACCTGGCTCGACACGCTGCCGACCCTCGGGGGCAGTTTCGCCAGCGCCTTCCCCTACTTCTGGACGGCGCTGCTGCTGCTCTTCTTCGCGGGCTATGTCTGGCGGCTGTTTCCGACATCCGGTGCCTATGGTCCGACGGCGACGCCGAACCTGTCGTTCGAGTTTCTCGGCGATGCGCTGTACCACGCCGCGCTGCCTGCCCTGACGATTCTCATCACCTCGCTGGGCGGCTGGATTCTCGGCATGCGCAACACGATGATCTCGACGCTCGGTGACGACTACGTCACCTTCGCCGAGGCCAACGGGCTGCGGCCGCGAACGATCGCACTCAAGTACGCGGCGCGCAACGCTATTCTGCCGAACCTCACCGGCTTCGGGCTCGCGCTCGGTGGTGTGGTCGGTGGCTCGATCCTCGTGGAGCGCGTCTTCGGCTACCCGGGCATCGGCTACCTGCTCTTCAACGCGGTGACCAACCAGGACTACCCGCTCATGCAGGCACTCTTTCTGATGATCACGCTCAGCGTGCTCGTCGCCAACTTCATCGTCGACATACTGTACGGCGTACTTGACCCGAGGACTCGCCGATGAGCACTGCAGCTATCGCCCCCGCCCCGTCGCCGTGGAAGGTCTTCGCCCGCGTCGCCGGCACCATCTGGTCGAACGGCAAGGCCCGCATCGGACTCATCGTTCTGGGCGTGTTCATTCTGCTCGCGGTGCTCGCGCCGCTGATCGCCCCCTACGATGCGACCGACAACAGCTTCGAGAGAAGCCAGGATGCGTCGGCCGCCCACGTGCTAGGAACCACCGCCGCCGGTGAGGACGTTCTCAGCCAGCTGCTCTGGGGCTCGCAGGTGAGCATCTTCGTCGGGCTCGTCGCCGGCCTGCTGTCGACGATCATCGCGGTGCTCA
>JBIIAR010000273.1:0-3610 GCA_044239765.1 Microbacteriaceae bacterium | reverse complement strand
GCATGGGGGCGCGGCTCAACGCCGAGCACGGCGCAGGCCCTCTCGTAGAGCACGACAACCTCGCGGCGAATCTCGGGGCGCTCCGAGATCGGTGCCGTCCACGGCACCGTGACGGCGTGATCCTCGTCGCCGACGGAGTAGACGAAGGTGCCGCCGTTCTCGTCGAGGTCGGTCATGGAGGCCGTCACGGCATCCCTCGATCCGAAGGCGCGGGCGATGAGCAGGCTGTCATCGACATGGTCGTCGTTCATGTGGTGCAGAACGGCGGCGACGATTTCGGGGGAGAAGGTTGGCACGAAACCACGGTACCTGTTCAGTCGAGCAGGTGCGCCGCGAAGAATGCGGAGGTACGGGCGAGAGCCAGTGCCGATGCCTGCGCGTCGAAGGCGCCAGCGATCGCACGGTTGGCGAAGTGGTGGCGGGTGCCGAGGTAGCTGAAGTGCGAGGTCGGAGTGCCGTGCTGCTCGAGGCGGTCGTAGAAGGCCTGCGGCTCGCCGCCGTACTCCCACTGGTCGGACTCGGCGTACTGCAGCAGCAGGGGGCACGGGATGATGCCGTGGTGCTTCTCGGCGATGCTCGCGTAGTAGGCGGCAACGGCATCCACCTCGCCGCCCTGGGCATGAACGAGTGCGAGCCAGCCGCCCGTCGAGAAGCCGAGCTCGCCGATCCGCTCTGTTCCGTAGAGCCGTGCCTCCTCGATGATGTCGTCGATGGTGCCGAGCGCTGTCGAGATGTCGATCTGGTCAACGCGCTGCCGTGCCTCGAACGGATCGGTCGAGGTCCAGCCGTCGAAGAAGTCGGGCACCGCGACCTGCAGGCCTTCCCTCGCGAGGTCGAGAGCCACGCGCTCCAGCCAGGGAAGCCGGCCGAACCAGTCGTGCAGCACCACCACGAGCGGGGCTCCCGTTGGGCCGTAGTACTCGGTGTCCATCAGCGCCGGTCACCGGGCAGCGGCGCCTGTGCGGGAGCCTTGTACTCTGCTTCGACGATCTGCCGGGTGGCGTGCGCGTCGGGGTGGTGGAGCTCGTCGATGATGCCCATGACTCGCGGCGGGGTGTAGCGCGGGTCGGTCTGGCGCTTCCTTGCGGTCTCGCGGCGCTGCAGCGATGGGTAGGAGAAGAGGAAGGCGAGCGTGAGCAGCACCGCTGCTGCCACGATCCACCCGATCATGAGCGGATGACGGGAATCGAACCCGCGCTATCAGCTTGGGAAGCTGAAGTTCTGCCATTGAACTACATCCCCGAAGTGCCTTGTTTCTTGAAACAACGGGCTTCTTGCAGTGGTCAGCTTACCCGACGCGTGCCTTACAGCAAGGCACGAATAAGGCACGGCCTCTGGGGGCACTGATAGAGAGTGCCCAACCCCTTGGTCGTTGGCCCCCTCGTGCGTATCACTGGATGAGGTGGGTGTCACCTCGTTACCGGAGGTACGTCCATGTCCGATCTCGAACAGGATGTTCGCACGCTCGTTGAGGCGTTCGGACTCACACTCATCAAGTCATCGACTAGGAACCCTTTCTCACGCAGGTTTCGCCGTTACTGCCTGTGGTGGGAGGAATCGAGCCACGACGGGCCGCTCCACAACGCCACTCTCTCGGAGGTTCACGCGTACCTGAGGGACTCGATGGATGAGTTCCTGCGCTCGCGGTCCGCTGGCGAGGAGTCGTGAACGACGCCGTCAACAGCGACGACAGCCACGAGCTTGAGGAGGAAGAGGCCCAGGAGGGCCGCATTCCGTTCGACCGCTCTTCTCTTGATAGGTATCGTGCATCTCCACCCCCTTCCCTTACAGATGATCTTCGTGCGGTGATCCAGCAGTACGCCGAGCGGAACACTCTTCGACTCTGCAGGAGGGGGAAGACGATCATCCGCACGGATGGCAGCTCGTACCGGGTTGCCTGTGGCAACCGGTGGTCATGCCCGCTGTGCTCTCCGCACATGCTCGCTGAGTCTCAGCACCGCATTGAGCGGTTGCTTAAGTCGGTGCCTACCGTTGTCTATCTGACATTCAGCGTCGCCGACGAACCTGGTCCCCCTCGGGCAGGGTCGCTCGATTCGATTCTCAAAACGTGGTCAGCGGCCTTCTCGACTGGCTCATGGATGAGCGACTTCCGAGTCCGCAGTGGACTTGTCGGCTGGGTTCGTACTATCGAGGTCACCTTCCCGGGAGGCGGTTTTCATCCACACATTCATGCTGCGTTCTTGTTCAGGGCGGGCAAGCGCGGCAACTCCCTGGAGGCGCTGGTCCAGCGCTGGCTGGCCGCAGCCGCCAGAGAGGGCTTCCGTGCGTCGTACAGGGCGCAGAAGGGTTACTACTTGGCTCGTGGGGAGGGGCGAGCGAAGGTTGCCTACTATCTGTGCAGCCAGACTGCCATCAAGGAATCGAGCCAGGGGAAAGGTCGCACTCCTGGCGACTTGCTTCACAACGTTGCTGCGACAGGTGACGCCGATGACCTTGGTCTGCTGCTGGGTTTCCACGAAACTGTCGCGGCCAAGAGGAAGCTCTCCACTTCGCGTGGATTCTGGGATCTCTAGCTCGGAGCGGCTCGTTTCGAGAAACTTCGAATCAACAGGGGTACTCGATTCGAGAAACGACGGCAGGGTGGACCCCGCAATAATGTGTAGGGCGCACCCTACATTTCGGATTCGTCAGAAACCCGGCGCTGATTGCGCTCGCGGGTGACAACATGGCGAGCATCGCGTAGCTGGGTCAGAACTTCAGCAATAGGGGTCGTATCGTCACGGCCTGAGGCGAGTGTGTCGAGCACGTCGTACTGTTCGCTACGGCGATCGACGGGATCTGCTTCGGTCACGCGCGCTCTCCTCCAGCGGTGGAAAAAGAAGAACCCCCAGGCGTAAGCCCGAGGGTTTCTCCATGTATGAAAACGAGGGACCTTGTCCTCGTATTGCCATCCAGAGTACGTCAGGATAGGACGATGCCGCAACCGCAGACCACAGCCCTGGTGTCCCAGAGCCTCCATGTCTCGCGGTTCGGCACCTACGCTACTGCGGCAGGCGGTGACCAAGATCTTGCCCTCCGCCTCTACCGGTGGAATCTGGATCTAGCCAGTGCCTTTCATTCAAGCCTCGGGCTAACCGAGGTCTTTCTTCGCAACGCGATCGATGCCCAACTGCGGATATGGAACGCAGCCCAGCCGAAGCTCGGCGGCGGGTTCCATCAGGCGGATTGGCTGCTCGATCCAGCCCGCCCGCTCAACTCCATGACGACAGGTGTGCGGAAGACCGCCACCTCGAATGCCACGAAGGCTCGGGCGGCGCGACCGCCGTGGCATCCCAGGAAGAACACCCCAATCAACCACGATGACGTGCTGGCGCAGCTCACCTTCGGCGTGTTCGCGCGGCTGATGCCCACACAGGACACGAGCGACAAGCACTACACGGGACTTCAGGTGCTCTGGTCGCAGGCCCTCGTCCACGCCTTCCCGGCAGCTCAGAACGATCCAGACGGTGTCACCGTCGCAGATCGCGTTGCTCGCCTTCATGCGCTTCGCAATCGAGTAGCTCACATGGAGCCACTCTTGGAGGTCAATGCGACTGCTCGGTTTCGTGACATGGTCCGCCTGATCGGCACCATCGATCCGGCGCTTCAA
>JBIIAR010000272.1:0-3636 GCA_044239765.1 Microbacteriaceae bacterium | reverse complement strand
CCAGCCGACCCGCGGGCTCGATGTGGGATCGATCGAGTTCGTGCACTCGCGCATCATCGCGACGCGCGACAGCGGCATTCCCGTGATCGTCGTCTCGACCGAGCTCGATGAGGTCACGGCCCTCGCCGACCGCATCGCGGTCATGTACCGCGGTGCCATCGTCGGCATCGTGCCGGCAGACACCCCCCGCGACATCCTCGGACTCATGATGGCCGGCGAGACGCCAGCAGGAACCGGAGCAGCAGCGTGACCGACCCGAAACCCGTCTCGACCCCCGAGGTCGAGCCCGCCCCACAGCAGAGCCGCTGGATGGGCGTGGCCCGCGAGATCGTCTCCGGCAATGCCGCCGTGTCGGTGCTCGCCGTCGTGCTCGCGCTGCTCGTCGGTGCGGTGCTCATCGCCGTCACCGACAAGGACGTGCAGGAGGCCTCCACCTACTTCTTCTCGCGACCCTTGGACACAATCCGTGCCATCTGGGAGGCCGCCTCTGGGGCCTACATCGCGCTGTTCCAGGGCTCGATATACAACTTCCGGGTCGAGGGCTTCGCCAAGGGCATTCGACCGCTGACCGAGACGCTGACCTTCGCCACCCCGCTCATCGTCGCGGGCCTCGGCATCGGACTCGCCTTCCGGGTCGGAATGTTCAACATCGGCGGCCGCGGTCAGATCCTGGTGGCCGCGGGCGCCGCGGGCGCTGTCGGAGTTATCCCTGGCCTGCCGCCCGTGCTGCACCTCATCGCCGCGGTCGTCGTCGGTGTTGTTGCAGCCGCGGCGTGGGGTGGAATCGTCGGCCTTCTCAAGGCGCGTACCGGCGCGCACGAGGTGATCGTCACGATCATGCTCAACTACGTCGCCTTCTACCTGATCTCCTTCCTGCTGCGCACCCCCGGTGCGCTGCAGGCACCGGGCAGCAGCAACCCCAAGACGGCTGCCATGCTGCCGACGGCGGTCTTCCCCGAGCTGCTCGGCTCCGGCTACAACCTGCACGCCGGCTTTCTCGTGGCCATCGTCGCAACGTTCTTCGTCTGGTACCTGCTCAACCGCTCAAGCACCGGATTCCGCTTCCGTGCCGTCGGCGAGAACCCGCACGCCGCGCGCGTGGCCGGCATCAACGTCGACCGCGTGTACATCCTCGCCATGGTGCTCTCGGGCGGACTCGTGGGCTTCGCGGGCGTCAGCCAGGTGCTCGGCACTGAGACCAGCGGCTTCACGGCTGGCATCGACGCGGGCATCGGCTTCGACGCGATCACCGTCGCGCTGCTCGGTCGATCGCGGCCATTCGGCATCTTCGCGGCCGGCGTGCTGTTCGGCGCATTCAAGGCTGGCGGGTACGCCATGCAGGCCGGCCAGAGCATCCCGATCGACATCGTTCTCGTTGTGCAGTCGCTCATCGTGCTCTTCATCGCCGCACCGCCCCTGGTGCGCGCGGTCTTCCGGCTCCCCGTCCCGGGTGTGAGTCGCATCAAGAAAGCCAAGACCATCGCGGAGGCAGCCCAGTGAGCACCCTTGCGAGCCCCACGGCCGCTCCCGTTCACGACACCAACGGAGCGGGCAAGGTCATCATCGTCAGCTGGAAGGCGCCGATCGCCTACCTGCTGTTCAGCATCCTCGCGATCGTGCTCTTCGGGGTGTTCCGACGCCCCACCGACACGAGCCTCTTCCGGCTCGCGACGCCGACGGACTTCATTCAGCTGCCCGAGGTGTCGCTGCCAACCTTTGGCACCGGGGTGTTCGCCGTCGTTGTCATGCTCGGCCTCACGATCTTCGCGGCCGTGCGCATCGAGGCGTCGAAGCGGGTTCCGCTGTGGAGCTCCGTGGTGTTCATCGTCGTGTTCCTCGTGGCCTTCCTCGCGTGGGCTGCGGCCGGCGAGACTCCGCTGCAGGTCTACGGCCTGCTGATCAGCACGGTCACCGTCAGCGTCCCGCTGATCTTCGGTGCAATGTCGGGCGTTCTCAGCGAGCGCGTCGGTGTTGTCAACATCGCCATCGAGGGACAGCTGCTCGCCGGCGCCTTCAGCTCGGCCGTTGTCGCCTCGATCACCGGCAACCTGCTGCTCGGCCTCGTGGCCGCGGCGGTCGCGGGCATGCTCGTGTCGTTCGTGCTCGCCGCCTTCGCGATCAAGTACCTCGTCGACCAGGTCATCGTCGGCGTCGTGCTCAACGTGCTCGTAACCGGGCTCACGAGCTTCCTGTTCTCGCAGGTGCTCAGCGAGGACTCCGCGCTGCTCAACAGCCCGCCGCGCTTCGAGCGCATCGCGATCCCCGGCCTCAGCAACATCCCCCTCGTCGGGCCTATGTTCTTCAACCAGACGATCATCGTGTACTCGGTCTACGTGGCTGTCGCCGTCATCTACTTCGGCCTCTTCCACACCAAGTGGGGCCTGCGCCTGCGGGCGGTCGGCGAGCACCCGACCGCGGCCGACACCGTCGGCATCAAGGTCAACGCGACCCGATTCTGGAATGTGTCGCTTGCCGGCGCGATCGCCGGCTTCGGCGGCGCGTACTTCACCCTCGGGCTCAACGGTGCCTTCAGCAAGGAGATGACAGCGGGTGCGGGCTTCATCGCCCTGGCCGCGGTGATCTTCGGCCGCTGGGACCCGATCCGCGCCACCCTCGCCGCGCTGCTGTTCGGCTTCGCGTCGAGCCTGCAGAGCGCTCTCGGTGTCATCGGCTCGCCGGTGCCGAGCGAGATCATGCTCATGCTGCCCTACGTCGTCACGATCTTCGCGGTCGCCGGGCTGGTCGGCAGCGTCCGCGGTCCCGCCGCCTCGGGAAAGCCATACATCAAGTCATGACCTCAGCAATCGACTGGGACTCTCTGCGCGCCTCCGCCAACGAGATCGCCAAGAACGCCTATGTGCCGTACTCGAAGTTTCCGGTGGGTGTCGCCGCCCTCGTTGACGATGGGCGGGTGATCGTCGGCTGCAACGTCGAGAACGCCTCCTACGGCCTCACGCTGTGCGCGGAGTGCGCTCTCGTCTCGACTCTGCACATGACCGGTGGCGGCAAGCTCGTCGCCTTCACCTGTGTCGACGGGCACGGCAACATCCTGATGCCCTGCGGCCGCTGCCGCCAGCTGCTCTTCGAGCACTCGGCAGAGGGCATGCTGCTCGAGACCGTCAGCGGCATCAAGACCATCGACGAGGTGATCCCGGATGCGTTCGGGCCCCGCACCCTCGCGGCTTACGCATCGGAGAACTAACCATGGCTGTCGAGCCCTTTGACACCGTCGACCTCATTCGCACCAAGCGCGATGGCGGTGTGCTGAGCACGCCACAGATCAACTGGCTGGTCGACGCCTACACGCGCGGCTACGTCGCCGACGAGCAGATGAGCGCCATGACCATGGCGATCTTTCTCAACGGCATGCACCGCGACGAGATCCGCGACCTCACCCTCGCCATGATCGCCACGGGCGAGCGCCTCAACTTCGACTCGCTGAGCAAGCGCACGACCGACAAGCACTCGACCGGCGGCGTCGGCGACAAGATCACCCTGCCGCTCGCCCCGCTCGTCGCCTCCTTCGGCGTCGCGGTGCCGCAGCTCAGCGGTCGCGGCCTCGGCCACACCGGCGGAACCCTCGACAAGCTCGAGTCGATCCCCGGCTGGCGCGCCGACCTCAGCAATGCCGAGTTC
>JBIIAR010000020.1:0-13979 GCA_044239765.1 Microbacteriaceae bacterium | reverse complement strand
CTCCGCTGGTGCGGTTGCGCGACACGACTCCCGGCTACGCGGTTGCACTGATCAAGGCGGGGCTCGAGCTTGGCGGGCTGGCTGTTGGTGGGGTCCGCCCGCCGTTGGTCGACCCGCCGGCCGAGCACCGTGAGCGCCTCGCGCAGATTCTCGAGCGCGGGAGGGAGCTGGTCGCATGACCATCGCCCGGGTCGAGACCAGGCTTCGGCGCATCCCGCTCTCCCGCCCGTGGGGGCACGACGTGCTCGACATCGGGGTGGTTCCCGTGACGATCACCACCGACGATGGAGCCATCGGCCACGGCTTCTCGTGGTCGCCGACGATCGGCGCGCGCGCCGTGCAGGCGCTCATCGACGACGACCTTGCGCCGTGGCTGCTCGGTCAGCCCGCGTCACCCGAGATCTGGCAGGCGGCGTGGCAGCACGTGCACGAGGCGGGTGGCGGTGGGGTCACCACGATCGCGCTCGCCGGCATCGACCTCGCCCTCTGGGATCTCGCTTGCGGGCAGGCGTCGCTCGCCGACACCCTCGGCCGCCACCACGACCGCCAGCCCGTCTACGGCAGTGGGGTGAACCTGCATTACTCCCTCGACGAGCTCGTTGCCCAGGCCGCTCGCTGGCGGGATGCCGGATACCGGGGCGTCAAGATCAAGGTCGGCAAGCCCGACCTCGCCGAAGACGTCGATCGCGTCGCTGCCGTGCGCGAGACCATCGGCGACCTTCCGCTCATGATCGACGCCAACCAGCGGTGGACGCTCGACCAGGCCGTCGATGCCGCCGCCGCGCTAACGCCCTTCGGCCTCGACTGGCTCGAGGAGCCCCTGCGCAGCGACGACACCCGCGGCTACCGCGCCCTGCGGGCCGAGGTCGACGTGCCGATCGCGCTCGGCGAGAACGTGCACACCATCCACCGCTTTCGTGACCTCGTCGACGCTGAGGCGATCGACGTGCTGCAGCCGAACGTGGTGCGGGTAGGCGGCGTGACGCCGTTCCTCTCTATTGCGTCGCTCGCGCGCGAGTCTGGGCTCGTGCTCGCACCTCACCTGCTGCCAGAGCTCAGCGCCCAGCTGGCCTTCGCCCTGCCAGAGACGACGTGGGTCGAAGACGTCGAGGACGCCCTCTTCGAGTCGCTCGGTGCCCTGACCCAGCCGAGCGGCGTCACGATCGCCGATGGCTTTGCGACCGGGGGAGCGTCTGCCGGTCTCGGATTGAGGTTCGCATGACTGTCTTCGATGCGGCCACGGCCGCCTTTCCACTCATGGCCGCATCCTCCGCGGTGGACCGCGCCACCTGGCTGCACGCGATAGCCGATGCCCTCGACGGCGCGGTCGACGAGCTGGTCACGATCGCCGACGAGGAGACCCACCTCGGGTCGGCCCGACTGCGCGGCGAGGTGGCCCGCACGACCGGCCAGCTGCGCCTGTTCGCCTCCGCCATCGTCGAGGGCTCCTACCTCGAGGCGACCATCGACCACGCTGACCCGTCGTCCACGCCGCCGAGACCGGACCTTCGGCGGATGCTGCGCCCCCTCGGCCCGGTCGCCGTCTACGCGGCATCCAACTTTCCCTTCGCGTTCTCGGTGGCGGGCGGCGACACCGCCTCGGCGCTCGCCGTCGGCTGCCCGGTCATCGTCAAGGCGCACCCGGGCCACCCGCGGCTGTCGCGGCGCACCGCAGAGCTCGTGTCCAGCGCGCTGCACGGGGCCAGCGCCCCGCGAGGTGCCTTCGCGCTTGTCGAAGGCTACGAGCAGGGGGTGGCGCTGGTGCAGAACCCGGCCATCGCCGCGGCGGCTTTCACGGGATCGGTGGCGGGCGGTCGCGCACTCTACGACCTCGCGGCGGCGCGGCCTGATCCGATCCCGTTCTTCGGCGAGCTGGGCAGCATCAACCCGGTCGTGGTGACCGAGGATGCCGACCGGGAGAACGGCGCCGCCCTGGCTGCCGGCCTCGCCGCGAGCTTCACCCTCGGCGCCGGCCAGTTCTGCACGAAGCCCGGCATCGTCTTCGTGCCGCGCAACTCCACGCTGGAGCGCGAGCTGGTGCAGCACCTTCCCGCCGAGCGGCAGCAGCTGCTCACCGAGTCGATCTCGAGCGGCTTCGAGCGTGGTCGCGAGCGACTGCTCGACCTGCCCGGCGCCGCGACTCTCGCTGACGGTGCCGCGGTGGTCGCTGCCGCGGACGAGCTGACCGACGAGCTCATGACCGAGGTCTTCGGGCCGGTAACCGTCTTGGTGCGTTACGCATCGCGGGTCGAGCTTGTCGAGACCATTGGAAGGCTCGAGGGTAGCCTCACCGCGACGCTGCACGCCGGCGACGAGGATGTGAGCGACGTGCTGCCGCTGCTCGAGCGCATCGCGGGCCGGGTGCTCTTCGCTGGCTGGCCGACCGGTGTCGCGGTCGCGTGGGCGCAGCACCACGGCGGGCCGTGGCCGTCGACAACGTCGCAGCACACGTCGGTCGGGGTGACCGCGGTGCGGCGTTTTCTGCGGCCGGTCGCCTACCAGGATGCGCCGGAGCGCGTACTGCCCGATGCCCTGAGGGAGGGCAACCCGCTGGGTATTCCGCGCCGGGTGGACGGCATAGCTCACCCCGCTCCCTGAGTCGAGAGCTTCCCTCACTTGCCGATAGAGGGCAAGCTGTAACCATGACGACACCAGACGTACTGAGCACCCCCTTGTTCCGCACCGCTGTGAACTACCGCACGCTCGCCAGTGCGATCACGGTCTTCCTCGGTGGGTACCTGCTGATCAGCTCGCTGTCGGGGCAGCTGTCCGCGTCCCTGTTCGGTATCTCGAGAAACCCGATCGAGGTCGCCGTCTTCCTGGTGCTGCAGGCGCTCTTCGCGCTGCTCGTCGTCGTCGTCGGGTTGCTGCTGGCGGCAGCGCCTATGGCGACCCGGCTCATTGCCGTGACTATCGTCATCGCGGGCGCCCTCATCGTGGTCGTGACCCAGGCGGTCACGCTGACCGGCAGCTTCGGCGGCGCAGCGATTCCCACGCGCATGTCCTTCGGTAACGCCTACTTCATGGGCCTGGTCGCCATCGGTGCGGCATGGCTCATCGTGCGCTCCGCCCGAGTGGGGTGGCTCTCGCTGATCGCGGCCTTCGTGCTGATTCCTGTGCCCTATCTGCTGATGCTCGCCAGCATCCCGTCGATCATCACGCAGATCGTCTCGCTGACCCTCAGCGCGATCATCGGCGCGGGCATCATCGTCGCCGGCCGACCGCTTCGTGACTAGCGCCGGAAACAACGCCGCAACATCTGTCGAATACGCTGGGGCAATGGGCGACCTGTTCGATGGCTATGGCGCCACAGCGCTGCGCCCCAAGACCGTGCCCGCATTCGACGAGATGTTCTCGAAGCCGGGCACCGCGCGCACCGCATACAAAGACATCCACGCGGCGCTGAGCAACATGACGCAGGAAGAGCTGCGCGGCCGCACCGATGCGCTCGCCAGCTCGTACCTCGCACAGGGCGTCACCTTCGACTTCGCGGGTGAGGAGCGCCCCTTTCCGCTCGACGCCGTGCCCCGCGTCATCGAGCAGGCCGAGTGGCTCGAGGTCGAGGCCGGCATCAAGCAGCGGGTGCGCGCACTCGAGGCCTTCCTGGCCGATGTGTACGGCAAGCAGAACGCGGTGCGCGATGGTGTGATTCCCGCCCGCCTCATCACCTCATCCAGTCATTTCCACCGGGAGGCGGCCGGAATCGAGCCCGCGAACGGGGTGCGGATCCAGGTCAGCGGCATCGACCTCATCCGTGACGAAAAGGGCGGATGGCGGGTGCTCGAAGACAACGTGCGCGTGCCCTCCGGCGTCAGCTACGTCATCTCCAACCGCCGGGTCATGGCGCAGACCCTGCCCGAGCTCTTCGTCTCGATGCGGGTGCGCCCCGTTGGCGACTACCCGCACAAGCTGCTGCAGGCGCTGCGCGCCTCTGCCCCCGAGGGAGTGGACGACCCGAACGTCGTCGTGCTCACCCCGGGTGTCTACAACTCCGCCTACTTCGAGCACACGCTGCTCGCCCGTCTCATGGGCGTCGAGCTCGTCGAGGGCCGCGACCTGTTCTGCTCCGGCGGCAAGGTCTGGATGCGCACGACCGCTGGTCCGACGCGGGTCGACGTCATCTACCGTCGCGTCGACGACGAGTTTCTCGACCCGCTGCAGTTCCGCGCCGACTCCATGCTGGGAAGCCCCGGCCTGCTGCTCGCCGCGCGCCTCGGCAACGTCACCATCGCCAACGCGGTCGGCAACGGCGTCGCCGACGACAAGCTGGTCTACACCTACCTTCCGGAGCTCATCCGCTACTACCTCTCGGAGGAGCCGATCCTCAAGAACGTCGACACCTGGCGCCTGGAGGACAAGGGCGCGCTCGAGGAGGTGCTCGACCGACTCGACGAGCTGGTCGTGAAGCCGGTCGACGGCTCCGGCGGCAAGGGGCTCGTGGTTGGCCCCGCCGCATCCGCCAAGGAACTCGACGACCTGCGCAAGCGCCTCATCGCCGATCCGCGCGGCTGGATCGCGCAGCCGGTCGTGCAGCTCAGCACCATCCCGACCCTCGTCGAGGCGGGCATGCGGCCGCGGCACGCCGACCTTCGCCCCTTCGCGGTGAATGACGGCAAAGACATCTGGGTGCTGCCCGGCGGCCTCACCCGCGTCGCACTTCCCGAGGGCGAGCTCGTCGTCAACAGCTCACAGGGCGGTGGATCGAAGGACACCTGGGTGGTCGGCCTCGACCCGCTGCAGGTAACCCGCCACTCCATTCAGGGCCTCGTCGCCGATCAGGCGGCGCGCACCGAGTCGATGCCGATCATCACGGAAGAGATGCTCAAGGAGCACGCACAGGACCACGGACCGCTCGACCGCCCCCTCGGCCACGGCCAGCAGGAGCAGCAGCAGCAACAGCAACAGCGCAGCGGGTTGAGTAGCGTGCGAAGCGCGCGTATCGAAACCGCGTCGACTGGCTTCGATACGCCTTCGGATACTCAACCAACGGAAGAGGCGTCATGCTGAGTCGCATCGCCGAGTCCCTCTTCTGGATCGGCCGCTACATCGAGCGGTCGGACGGCACAGCACGCATCCTCGACGTTCACCTGCAGCTTCTGCTGGAGGACCCGTGGATCGAGGAGGACCTCGCCTGCCGCTCCCTGCTGAGCGTGATGGGCAGCGAGGTTCCCGAGGACACCGTGCTCACCCGCCAGCGCGTGCTCGAGATCCTCGCCGTCGACCGCTCCGAGCCGGCGTCGATCGCCTACTCGCTCGGCGCCGCCCGCGAGAACGCGCGTCGCGCCCGCGAGATCGTCAGCACCGAGCTCTGGGAGTGCCTCAACACCACCCGCGCCCGCATGCCCCGCAAGGTCTCGAGCGACAAGGTGCACGAGTTCTTTGCCTGGGTGCGCGAGCGCAGCGCCCTCGCGGTCGGCATCATCGAGTCGGCGACCAGCCGCGATGAGGCCTGGCAGTTCTTCACCCTCGGTCGCTCGATCGAGCGAGCCGACATGACGGCTCGTCTGCTGGCAACCCGATCACTCACGGAGGCAAGCGGGCCCAGCTGGACCACCATCCTGCGATCCTGCGGCGCCTACGAGGCCTACCTGCGCACCTACCGCGGCGTGCCGAGCGCGCGCAACGCCGCCGAGTTTCTGCTGCTCGACCGCCTGTTCCCGCGCAGCATCCTCTTCTCGGTCAGCCGGGCAGAGCAGTGCATGCGCGACATCGAGCCGCGCTCCGAGCGCAGCGGTGTCAGCGACCAGGCCCAGCGCCTGCTCGGCCAGATCCGCAGCGAGCTCGAGTACCGCCCGATCGCCGAGATCCTCGAAGACCTGCCGCGGCACATGGACAACGTGCAGCTGGCGACGAGCGCCGCCTCCGAGGCGATCCGCCAGCGCTACTTCCCGACCAACGCCGCACCGAGCTGGGTGGGGGAGACCGGATGAACCGCCTGAGAATCAAGCACATGACCGGCTTCCACTACGGCGGCGACGTCACCGCCTCGTACAACGAGGCGCGGATGCTGCCGACCAGCGCCGACGGCCAGCTCGTGCTCTACAGCAACCTCGAGATCCTGCCGATCTCGAGCCACCACAGCTACGTCGACTACTGGGGATCCCGGGTCTCGTCGTTCGAGATCCTCACCCCCCACAAAGAGCTGTCGCTCACCGCGACCAGCCTCGTCGAGGTGCGCCCCCGCGCGCACGAGCAGCACGACGCAACGTGGGATGCCCTCGCCGTCGAGATCGAGAAGTCGACAGAGAACATCGAGCACACCAAGCAGACCCGCCGCACCGCGCCGCCGGAGGATGTCGTGGCTATCGCCCGCGAGATCGCCGACAAGCACACGAACCCCTGCGACGCCGCCCTCGCGATCTCGACCGCGATCGGCGAGGCGATGGAGTACATGCACGGTGTGACCGGCGTGCACTCCACGGCCGCTGAGGCCTGGGCCGTGCGCAAGGGCGTCTGCCAGGACATCACCCACCTCGCCCTCGGCGCGCTGCGCTCTGTCGGCATCCCCGCCCGCTACGTCAGCGGCTACCTGCACCCGAAGCCCAATGCCGCTATCGGCGAGACCATCGCGGGCGAGTCGCACGCGTGGGTGGAGTGGTACTGCGGCGAGTGGCGTGGCTTCGACCCGACCAACCAGATCGACATCGGCGATCGCCACGTCATGGTCGGCCGCGGCCGTGATTACAACGACGTGCCGCCGCTGCGGGGTGTGTACGCGGGGCCCTACGGCTCTGAGCTGTTCGTGACGGTGGAAATCACCCGCGAGTCGTAGCTACCCGCGCGGCACGGCAGACTCGTCGGCCGCGAGCTTCTCTGCGGCGCGATCGCGGTCGGTCCAGGTGAGGCTGAAGCCACCGTCGTAGCGCAGCCGAAGTCCGCGCTCACGCACCAGGTAGACGAGTCCGACGAGAGCGGCGAGCACGCCGGCGGTCGCTCCGACGCCGATCGCCCATCGTGGCCCGAGCTCGTTCGCCACATACCCGACGATCGGGGCACCGAGCGGGGTGCCGCCCATGAAGATGGCGAGGTAGAGAGCCATCACGCGCCCGCGCATCTCGGGCGCGGTGCGGGTCTGCACGACCCCGTTCGCCGTCGTCATGAGCGTGATGCCGCTGAAGCCCACGAGCACCAGTGCAATCGCGAAACTCCAGTAGGTGGGCATGACGGATGCGATGGCCAGCGACACCCCGAAGGCCCCCGCCGACAGAATGACCGTGCGCATTCGCGGCCGCTCCCGCCTCGCCGACAGCAGCGCCCCCGCGACCGAGCCGATCGCCAGCACCGACGAGAGCAGGCCGAACTCGCCCGCGCCGTGGTTAAACTCCACGCTCGCCATGGTCGACGTGAAGATGGCGAAGTTGAGCCCGAAGGTTCCGATGAGAAACACGATGATGAAGATGACGATGAGGTCGGCGCGCGAGGCGACGTAGCTCAGTCCCTTGAGCAGTTGTCCGCGCCCTGAGGCGGCGCGCGGAGCGGGGCGCAGCTCATCGCGGTGCATGAGCAGCAGCGCGATGAGCGTGGCCGCGAAGGTCAGGGCGTTGATGGAGAAGACCCAGCCAGCGCCGACGCTCGCGGTGAGGATTCCGGCCGCCGCCGGTCCGACGAGCCGCGCGCCGTTGAACGACGCCGAGTTGAGCGACACCGCGTTCGGCAGGTTCCTCTCGCTCACCAGCTCGCTGACGAACGCCTGCCGGGCGGGCGCGTCGATCGCCGAGGTCACCCCGAGCGCGAGCGCGAAGAGGTAGACCTGCCAGAGCTCCGCTGCCCCGCTGAGGGTGAGCGCGCCCAGGCCCGCAGCGAGTACGCCCATCGTGAGATTGGTGGCGAGCAGCAGGCGACGCTTGTCGAAGCGATCCGCGATGAGACCGGAGACGGGTACGAGCAGCAGCTGGGGCCCGAGCTGCAGGGCCATCGTGATGCCCACCGCGACGGCGTCGTGGTCCGTCAGCTCGGTGAGAACGATCCAGTCCTGGGCGGTGCGCTGCATCCAGGTGCCGATGTTGCTCACCAGCGCTCCCGCGAACCACAGTCGGTAGTTGATACCGGCGAGGGAACGGAAGGTTGAGCTCATCTAGTTCAGCTTATGCAACTACCCTGCGAGCCGATTTCGGCACCATGAGGACTTTGCGATCGCCTCCTGGCGCCGAAAACGCCTCGCAAGCGGCGTGGGCAGCAATACGATGGGGCACAACAGGGAGGCAACGATGCCAGCAGCGGTGACCAAGACGCACGAGACCTTCGTCGACGCCGAGGGCGTGACGATCCACTACTACGCGTGGAAGGCGAAGAAACCGCGCGCGGTCGTGCAGATCGCACACGGGCTCGGCGAGTACGCCTCGCGCTACGAGACCCTCGCGCAGTTTCTCGTCGCCAACGACATCAGCGTCTGGGCGAACGACCACCGGGGGCACGGCGAGACCGGCCTAGAGCAGTGGGGCGGCGATCTGACGAAGATGGGCAAGCCAGGCGCGGGCGGCATTCGCGCCGAGGTTGCCGACCTGCACCAGTTCACCGGCATCGTGCGCGCGGCCAACCCCGGCATCCCGCTCGTCTATCTCGGGCACTCGTGGGGCTCACTGCTCGGGCAGATGCTGCTCAACGACCACGCTGACGACTTCGACGCTGCCGTGCTCACCGGTACCGCGCAGCGCGTGCCCGGTCAGATGAACGCCGGCCAGCTCAACGCGAAGCACAAGCACCTCGGCTCGACCGGCTACGAGTGGCTGAGCCGCGACCCCGCTGTCGCGCAGGCCTTCCTCGACGACCGGCTCACCTTCTATGCCGACCCCCTCAAGCTCTTCGGGCTTGCTGACGGCCTGCGGCTGTTCGGACGTCCGAAGCAGCTCGCGAAAGACATTCCGCTGCTCATCGTCATCGGCGATGAAGACCCGCTCGGCGGTGAGGTCAGCGTGCGCCGGCTCGCCGACGACTACGTGACCCGCGGCGGACTCACCGACGTAGAGCTCGTCGTCTACGACGGCGCGCGCCATGAGGTCTTCAACGAGACCAACCAGGACGAGGTGCGATCCGACCTGCTCGCATGGCTCGAGGATCGGTTGCTTCAGCCAAGTAGTTAGGCTTGGCTTATGCATGGTGAGTTCAAGGTTCCGGGCGGCAAGCTCGTCGTGGTCGATCTCGACGTCGTCGGGGGCAGGATCACCAACTTTCGCCTCGCGGGCGACTTCTTCCTCGAGCCTGACAGCGCGCTCGAGTCGATCAACGCTGCGGTGAACGGGCTGTCGTCCGAGTCGGATGCCGCGTCGATCGCCAAGGCGGTCGCCGCCGCCCTGCCCAAGGACGCCATTTTGCTCGGCTTCAGCCCCGAGGCAGTGGCAACCACCGTGCGCCGTGCGCTGCACAACGCCACCACCTGGAAGGACTACGACTGGCAGCTCGTGCACGGCACGGCCTACCCGCCGGTCATGCAGATGGCGCTCGACCAGGTGCTCGCCGAAGAGGTCGGTGCAGGAACCCGCAAGCCGACCCTGCGCATCTGGGAGTGGAACAGCCCTGCCGTCGTCATCGGCAGCTTTCAGTCGGTGAAGAACGAGGTGGACCCAGAGAACGCCGCCAAGTACGGCTTCGACATCGTGCGCCGCATCAGCGGTGGCGGAGCGATGTTCATGGAGGCCGGCTCTGTGATCACCTACTCGATCTACGTTCCGACCGAGCTGGTCAGCGGCATGAGCTTCGCCGACTCCTACGCATTTCTCGACGAGTGGGTCATCGTCGCCCTCAAGTCCCTGGGCATCGAGGCAAGCTATGTGCCCCTGAATGACATCACCAGCCCGACCGGCAAGATCGGCGGTGCCGCCCAGAAGCGCCTCGGCAACGGCGCGGTTCTGCACCACGTCACCATGAGCTACGACATGGACGGCGACAAGATGGTCGAGGTGCTGCGCATCGGCCGCGAGAAGATGAGTGACAAGGGCACGAAGTCCGCGGCCAAGCGCGTCGACCCCCTGCGCAGCCAGACCGGGCTCAGCCGCGCCGAGATCATCACCCGTATGGAAGAGACCTTCACCCGTCTCTACGGACTCACGCCGAGCGACATCACCCCCGCTGAGCTCGCTGCCGCAGAGAAGCTCGTCGCCGAGAAGTTCGGCACGAGCGAGTGGCTGCACCGCGTTCCGTGAGCCGCCTCGCCCGGGGGCTGACGCTCTCCCTCATTCTTGCCGTGGTCGTGGTTGCCGGCATCGTGCTGTCCTCCGCCATCGGGCAGCTCGCCATCACGCCCGCGCAGGTGGTCGGGTCGCTGCTGCGCTCCATCGGGATAGACAACGGATGGGCGCCTGACGACAGCGTCATCGAGAACACCCTGTGGGTGGTGCGCTTTCCCCGCATCGTCATGGGACTCGTCGTCGGTGCGGCCCTCGCCGTCGCCGGCGCCGTCATGCAGGCGATCTTCGGCAACCCGCTCGCCGAGCCCGGTGTCGTCGGTGTCTCCTCGGGGGCTGCGCTGGGCGCCGCCCTCGGCATCGTGCTCGCGAGCCTTGGACTCTCTGCCTTCACCAACAGCTGGGCAACAGCCGCGCTCGCCTTCGCCGGCGGTCTCGCGGCGACCCTGCTCGTCTACGCCGTCTCGCGCTCCAACGGTCGCACCGAGGTGGTGACACTGCTGCTGACCGGTATCGCGATCAACGCCTTCGCCGGAGCCGGGCTGGCCTTTCTGCTCTTCGCCGGCAGTGCCGCCAGCCGCGAGCAGATCGTCTTCTGGCAGCTCGGGTCGATGAACGGATCCCGCTGGAGCGAGGTGGCGATCGTCGCGGCCGTCAGCGTGGTCGGCCTCGTCATCGCGCTCGTCATCGCGGGGCGCCTCAACCTGCTCGCCCTGGGCGAGCGCAGCGCACGTCACCTCGGTGTCAACGTCGAGGCGCTGCGCATCGGGTCGATCGTGCTGGTCGCCCTGCTCACGGGCGTCGCGGTGGCATTCTGCGGCATCATCGCTTTCGTCGGCCTCGTGGTGCCGCACATCATCCGCATGGCCATCGGCCCGTCGCATCGCCCGCTCATTCTCGCCAGCGCGATCGGCGGTGGTGCGCTGCTCGTCTACGCCGACCTGCTCGCCCGCACGGTCGTGCCCGGCGCTGACCTGCCGATCGGCATGCTTACCAGCCTCATCGGCGGGCCGTTCTTCTTCTTTCTGCTGTACCGCCAGCGCAAGCGCAGCGGGGGCTGGGCATGAATCTGACAGGCACAGCGGGCATCGTCGCGCAGGGGGTCGGGGTCACGCTCGACGGCCACCGCATCCTCACCGGTATCGACCTGACGGTCAGCCCCGGAGAGGTCGTCGCCCTCGTCGGGCCGAACGGCGCCGGCAAGTCGACCCTGCTCGCGGCGATCAGCGGCGACCTTGCGATCAGCGAGGGCGCCATCGCCATCGCCGGTCGCCCCCTCGACGGCTACCGGCATCTCGAGCTCGCCCGCGAGCGGGCGGTGCTCACACAGGACAACCAGCTGAGCTTTCCGTTCACCGTCGGCCAGGTCGTGTCGATGGGCCGCAGCCCCTGGGCCCGCACCGACCGATTCGACGAGGATGAGGCGGCCATCGCCGAGTCCATGCTCGCCATGGACATCGCCCAGCTCGCCGCTCGCCGCTTCACGTCGCTCAGCGGCGGAGAGAAGGCGCGGGTGAGTCTCGCGCGCGTGCTCGCGCAGCGCACCCCCATTGTCATGCTCGATGAGCCGACGGCGTCGCTCGACCTTCGCCACCAGGAGGACGTGATGCGCGCCGTGCGCACCCTGGCCTCCGGCGGCACCGCCGTACTGGTGGTCGTGCACGACCTCTCGCTCGCCGCTGCCTACGCAGACCGCGTCGCGATCATCGCCGGTGGCACGCTCGTCGCTGCGGGGTCACCGCAGCAGGTGCTCACGGCCGAACAGGTGTCGAGCGTCTACGGTCTGCCCGTCGAGGTCAGCCTCGCGTCGGGGCGTCCCGTTGTGGTTCCGCTGCGAGAACGTAGGCTCTGACAATGCAGTGGTGGGTTCTTGGGGCGATCGCGCTCGCGGTCATCCTCGTCTTTGTCGCCAGCAGGATGGGCCTGGTCGACTTCTCGAACAAGAGCCGGTCGAGCGGCACGGCGGGCGGCGCCATGGGCATCGGCGACGAGGTGTTCAACCCGCAGCGGCACGAGGCGCAGATCGAGCTCGACCGCCAGACGATCCTGCCCGCTCCTGCACCGCTCGCCGGGGATGGCGACAAGGGCATCTTCGACGGCAAGATCCGCATCAACCTCGACGACGAGAAGAGATAGCTAGGCGCTCTGCCTGATGACCATGCGCGTCGGCATGATGCACTCGCGCTCGGCCTGCTCCCCACGCAGCAGTGAGATGAGCATGTGCGCCATCTTCTCGCCCATCTCCATCGACGGCTGGTGCACGGTCGTCAGCTGGATGTCGCCGCCGATCGCCGCCGGACTGTCATCGAAGCCGACGACGGCGACATCGCCGGGAATGGACCGCCCGCGCTCACGCAGCACGCTCACCGCACCGGTCGCCATGAGGTCACTCGCAACGAAGACCGCGTCGAGGGTCGGCTCGCGGTCAAGCAGCTCGCGCATGGAGCGCGCTCCGCTCACCATCGAGAAGTCGCCGTGCACGATGAGGTCCTGCGAGAGACCGGCGGCGGCCAGCGCGCGGCGCCAGCCCTCGGTGCGGTCGATTCCGGCAGGCATGTCAGCCGGGCCCGCGATGATCGCGATGCGCTTGCGACCGATGTCGACGAGGTGCTTGGTGCCCATCTCGGCGGCGGCGGCGTTGTCGACATCCACGTAGTAGCTGTTGTGCTCGTTGGGCTGCAGCGGACGCCCGCCGAAGACGACGGGAAGCGTGTCGCCGAGGGTCGCAAGGAAGTGGTCGCCGGAGTGGTGCGAGATGACGATGGCGCCGTCAACATTGCCCCCGAGGAGGTACTTCGTCATCTTGCCGGATGCGGCAAAAGGGCTGGCGAGCTGCAGGTTGAGCACGTAGTCCGACGACTCGATCGCGTGAGCGATGCCGTGCACGACCGCCGCGAAGTAGGGGTCGCCGAAGAAGCGCGTCGTCTCCTCAGGAACGACCAGGGCGATCGCCATGGTCTGCCGGTTGGCGAGCGAACGGGCAGCACGGTTGGGCACGTAGTTGAGCTGCTCGATCGCCGCGGTCACGGCCGCGAGCACCTCTGGGCTGACCTGCGTGGACCCGTTGACGACGCGCGAGACGGTCGAGCGCGAGACCCCGGCCGTCGCGGCGACCTCCTCCAGCGTCGGCGGGAGTCGCCGAGTGTGCTGTTCGGTGGTCATAGGGTGCCTTTCAGCCGGGATGGTAGAAGTCTACAAAGCCCGGTCTGCGATGACGCGCTTGTACTCGAGCGCGCTCAGCTTGGGGGTGCGCACCTGGGTGTCGTAGTCGACGCGAACGATGCCGAAGCGCTTGTGGTAGCCCCACGCCCACTCGTAGTTGTCCATCAGCGACCAGTAGAAGTAGCCGTAGACGTCGACACCCTGCTCGATCGCGTCGAGGATGGCGTCGAGGTGCAGCGTCAGAAACTCTGCGCGGTCGACGTCGTTGATCGATCCGTCCTGCTCGACGACGTCGTTGTACGCGGCGCCGTTCTCGGTGACGTAGAGCCTGACGGTCGAGCCGGTGTACTCGTCTGAGATGCGACGCAGCAGACGGGTGAGGCCCTCGGGCTGAACCTCCCAGTCCATCGCGGTGACGGGCAGGTTGCGCTTGTGCCAGAACACACCCTCTGTTGCGGGAAAGGGGGAGCGCTTGGGTCGCTCCGACGGAGCCATCGTCGACATCTCTGCATCGACCGGCGGCGTCGCGCTGAGCGCCTCTCCGTGGTAGTAGTTCACCCCGAGGGCGTCAATCGGCGTCGAGATGATCTCGAGGTCGCCCTCGTGGATGGTGTGCTCCCAGTTGAGGTGCGCCAGGTCGGCCCGAAGGTCGTCAGGGTACGAGCCACGGAAGATGGGGTCGAGGAAGAAGCGGTT
>JBIIAR010000269.1:0-3654 GCA_044239765.1 Microbacteriaceae bacterium | reverse complement strand
GGGTCGCTGAACACTGCGTGGGTGGCGGCGACGATGACCTTGAGCGCGCCGGCCTCTTTGAGAGCCTCAGCTGCCTTGGCAATGGTGCGGCCGGTGTCGATGAGGTCGTCGACGATGAGGCACACGCGACCGCTCACCTCGCCGACGATCTCGTGTACCGAGACCTGGTTGGCGACCTTCGGGTCGCGGCGCTTGTGGATGATCGCGAGGGGTGCCTCGAGCTTGTCGCTCCAGACGTCGGCGACGCGAACGCGGCCCATGTCGGGCGAGACGACGGTGAGGTTCGGCTCGTTGAGCGCCTTGAAGTGCTCGAGCAGCACGGGCATGGCGAAGAGGTGGTCGACCGGGCCGTCGAAGAATCCCTGAATCTGGGCAGCGTGCAGGTCGACGCTCATGATGCGGTCCGCGCCGGCGGCCTTGTAGAGGTCGGCCATGAGTCGGGCGCTGATCGGCTCGCGACCGCGGCCCTTCTTGTCTTGGCGGCCGTAGGGGTAGAAGGGCACCACGACGGTGATGCGCTTGACCGAGGCGCGCTTGAGGGCGTCGACCATGATCAGCTGCTCCATGATCCACTCGTTGAGCGGGGCGGGCATCGACTGGATGACGAACACGTCGGCACCGCGCACGCTCTCGTCGTAGCGGGCATAGATCTCGCCGTTGGCGAAGGTGCGCGCGTCGGTGTGCACGACATCCGTCTCGAGAGCTTCGGCGACATCCGCCGCCAGCTGGGGGTGGGCGCGCCCACTCACGATGACGAGGCGCTTCTGTCCGCTGATCTTGATCTCGGACACGTGCCCTGCTCTCTACTCAGTCTCGGTGGGCGACGACGCCGCCGCTGCTGCGGCTGCGGTGCCCGCACGGTTGGCCTCGACCCAGCCCTCCATGTTGCGCTGCGGAGCCACATTGATTGCCAGCGCCCCCGCGGGAACGTTCTTGCGAACCACGGTGCCGGCGCCTGTGTAGGCTCCGTCGCCAATTCTAACCGGGGCGACGAACACGTTGTGCGAGCCAGTTCTCACGTGCGAGCCCACCACCGTCTTCGCCTTGTTCACCCCGTCGTAGTTGGCGGTGATAGTGCCCGCGCCGACGTTCGACTGCTCGCCGACCGTCGTGTCGCCGATGTAGCTGAGGTGCGGAACCTTGCTGCCCTTGCCGATCGTCGAGTTCTTCGTCTCGACGAAGGTGCCGATCTTGCCGTCCGCCTCGAGCACGGTGTTGGGGCGAAGGTAGGCGAAGGGGCCGACCGAGGCCCAGGCGCCGATGACGGCGAGCGTGGCGTCTGTTCTCTTGACGACCGCGCCCTGCTTGACCTCGGTGTCCAGCAGGGTGGTGTCGGGGCCGATGATCGCGTCGCGCTCGATGGTGGTCGCCCCGAGCAGCTGGGTGCCCGGCAGCAGTTCGACGTCTTCGCCGATGCTGACGTCGAGGTCGATCCAGGTGCTCGCCGGGTCGTGCACGGTGACGCCGTTCATCTGGTGACCGCGAACGATGAGCGCGTTCATGCGCTGCGCCGCCTCACTCAGCTGCACACGGTCGTTGATGCCGGCCACGATCCACGGCGCGGATGCCGGCATGGCAGCAACGGCAGCCCCGGTGCCGCGAATCAGCGCCACAACATCGGTGAGGTACTTCTCGTTCTGCGAGTTGGCCGTGCCGACCAGAGCAAGCTGCTCGCGCAGCGGCGCGACGGAGAAGACGTAGGTGCCCGAGTTGACCTCGGTGATCTCGCGCTGCAGGTCGCTCGCATCCTTGTGCTCGACGATGCCCTCGAGCAGTCCGTCGGTGCCGCGAACGACCCGGCCGTAACCGGTCGCGTCGTCGAGGATCGCGCTGAGCACGGTCGCGCCCGCGCTGGCCGCGCGGTGCTGCGCGACGAGCTCGCCGAGGGTGTCAGCGTCGAGCATGGGCACGTCGCCAGAGACGATGACGACCTCACCGGCGAAGTCTGCTGGAAGCGCCGCGAGGGCGACCTCGACCGCACGGCCGGTTCCCGGAATGTCGTCCTGGTCGACGATCACGACCTCGGGCATGAGCTCGCTGATGACCCCGACGACACGGTCGCGCTCGTGCCGCACCACCGCGATGACCTGCGCCGGCTCGAGGGCACGGGCGGTGGCCAGCACGTGGCCGACGAGCGGGATGCCCGCGAGGCTGTGCAGAATCTTGGGCTTGGTCGACTTCATGCGGGTTCCGGCGCCGGCGGCCAGAACGATTACGACGAGGTTGGAGTCGGTCATGGCTCTATTCTCTCGCGAGGAAATGCAGCACGGAATCCGTGAACAGCGCAGGCCGCTGAATCGGCGCGAAGTGGCTCACCCCGGGCAGCAGCTCGAACCGAGCCCCGGGAATGCTGCGGGCGAGGTACTCGGCGTGCGAGAGCGTGATGAACTCGTCGTGCTCGCCGAGGGCAACCACCACCGGCACCCTCACCGTGGCGAGTTGCTGTTGGCTGAGATCGGGCTGGGTCGACTGCATGACACTGAGGTCGTCGGCGAGCTGGTCGAAGTCGCCGACGGGAGACAGGCGCTCGTAGTCGGCGGTGTGGCGGCCGATGCAGCGCTCGAGCATCGGGGTGAACTCCAGCTCTCTCGTGCCGCTCGGGTCGACGTTGCAGGCGAAGAAGTAGAGGCCGTTCACGCGATCGGGGTTGCCCATGGCGAAGACGAGGCCGGTGTCGGCGCCGTCGCTCCAGCCGACGATGCTCGCGCGCTCGATCGCCAGCGCATCCATCACCGCTTCGAGATCGGATGCGAGCAGGTCGTACGAGAACGGGCGGCTATCGCGCGTGCTGCGCCCGTGCCCGCGGCTGTCGACCGCGACGACCCGGTAGCCCGCGGCGGCGATCGCGGCCACCTGCTTGCCGAAGTTGCCGCTGTGCCCCATGCCGCCATGGAGCAGGATGACGGAGGGGCCGTCTCCATAGCTCGCGAACCAGAGGCGGGCGCCGTCGTTCTCGACAGTGGACTCCACGCCTCCCGGCGGGAGGTCGACCCCGTTCGCCGCGAAGTCGATCAGCTCGTCGTCATCCATAAGCTCCGCCTCCAGGATTCGAACCTAGACCTAACAGCTCCAAAGGCTGTCGTGCTGCCATTACACCAAGGCGGACCGCGCGCGGGGCGCGGCATCTAGTCTGCCAGCGATAATGGACGGATGCCTCCCGCCCATGACGAAGTCGATCGCATCGTCGACGCGTGGGCCCGCGAACGGCCCGACCTCGACTTCTCGCCGCTGCAGGTTCTGTCGCGGGTGGGGCGGCTCTCTCGCCACCTCGAGCGGGCGCGCAGAACGGCCTTCGCGGCATCCGATCTCGAATCGTGGGAGTTCGATGTGCTCAGCGCCCTGCGCCGCGCGGGCACCCCGTACCAGCTGAGCCCGAAGGCGCTGCTGCAGCAGACCCTGGTCTCGAGTGGCACCATGACGAACCGCATCGACCGTCTCGTCGAGCGCGGGCTCGTCGAGCGCCGCACCGACCCGAACGACGGACGCGGCATCCTCGTGTTCATGACGACCAGGGGCCAGGAGAGGGTGGATGGCGCGATCCGCGAGCTGCTCGACGCCGAGCAGGCGCTGCTCGACGCGCTCTCGCCCGTCGACCAGGAGCGCCTGGCGTCGCTGCTGCGAAAGCTCTCGCTCGACTTCGACGAGAGCTCAGGC
>JBIIAR010000019.1:0-14045 GCA_044239765.1 Microbacteriaceae bacterium | reverse complement strand
GTTGCGCTCTGTCATGCCGTAGAAGCCCTTGCCCAGCTCCACGGTCAGCACGTTCGCACCATCTCGCAGCAGCGGAGCCACCTCCCAGACCACGTACTGCACACGGTGGTTGTAGGCCGTGATTCCCGGGCCCAGCACATCGGCTGACACGGGCGCCCCGTTGATCAGCACCCGGGCGAAGCCTCCCGCGGCCAGGTAGAGGCGCGCGGAGTCTGTCTGCGCGGGCGCATCGAACTCTGCGCGTAGCATCGGGGCCGCACCAGCGAGCTCCGCCGGAGCCGAGATCCACTGTGACGCCTGCCAGTCGCGCTCGTCGAAGAAGCCGGTGCGAAAGCAGCTGACCCCACGAGCCTGGCCGATGGACGTCTCGATGGTGACGTCGATGTCGTAGCGAGTGTCGGGTGAGAGCGTGTCACGTGGGCACTCCACCTCGAAGAGCCCGAAGTCTGCGAGCAGGGGAAGGCTCGTCCACACCGGGCTTCCGTTGTGGCTGACGGTCACGGCGGCCGATATCACTGTGATATCGATGAGATCACTGCGTATCGTCCACGAGATTCGCGGGCTGACATCGATCCCCAGGGGACGGTCTGCCCGTTCCACGAGTATTGCGGTGATTTCGGGCGCAGTTGTACCGCGCGGCCTCACCGCGCCGCGGACTCGCAGTCCTGTGCCGTCGTTGGTACTCATTCAATCGATTAAACTAGCAGGGTGCGAATGAAATCGCACATACTGAGGGCGAGTCCGGGCGCGGCTTGCCTCCGAAGTCCGTCCATGCTAGAAATTGTTTTCAATCGATTAAATTATGATCGACCGTTTCGAACTGGCACCTGCCACGCGTCTTCGACGTCTGGCTCCACGAGTTCGGAGCAGTATCAATGGAGATATGTGGAGGAGATCGTTCCGTGAAAACATGGAAAACAGGCACAGCAGCCGTACTCGCTCTCGCTCTCGGTGCAGGACTTGCCGGGTGCGCAGAGGCGGAGACCGGCCCAACCGAGTCACTGACCTTTCTGATCACCGACAACGGCCCGGAGTGGGGCGCGGCCTTCCAGGCGGCGGCCGACGGATTCGAGGCCGAGACCGGCATCAGCGTCGCGATCGAGAAGTTCTCGAGCGACGACTATGACAGCACCATCGACACGCGGCTTGCCGCAGGCGCCGACGGTCCCGACTTCTTCCTCGTGCGGCCCGCACGCATCCCGGACTACGTCGCTGGCGGATACCTCGCCCCGCTCGATGACCAGTCCTGGTTCACTGCCCTCGAGCCCGCGGCCCAGAAGGCTCCGAATGCGGTGCAGGACGGCAGTGCCTACGCCTTCCCGATCGCCAAGAGCGGCAACCACGTCGTCTACAACAAGGCGCTCTTCGAGCAGGCCGGTATCACCGATGTTCCCCTGACGCTCGACGAGCTGCTAGAGGACTCGCAGGCACTGTTGGACGCGGGCATCACCCCGTTTGCCATGTCTGGCCAGGACTCCTGGTGGCTGCAGTTCATCCTCTTCCACGCGACGGCACAGCACGTGCTGGCCGAGGACCCGCAGAACGGGCAGAAGATCATGTCGGGCGAGCAGACCTTCAGCGGCGACGCTGGATGGGAAGAGTCGCTGCAGGTCTTCGAGGACCTCGCGCCCTACTACCTCCCCGATGCCCTCGGCACGTCGAACGATGCAGCCAAGGCAGCCTTCCTCAGCGGCCAGGCTGCGATCTGGCCCGCACCGTGGATTCTGCCGGATGTGCGCACAACCGAGATGGACGCCGGCGTATTCGTGCTCCCGACCACTAACGACCCAGCCGAGCCGTCTATGTGGGGCGACTTCCCGTACCTGTTCGGCATCAACCCGACGACCGGCAACACGGATGCCGCCAACCAGTTCGCCGAGTACCTCTTCTCCGAGAGCGTCTATGCCGACCTCGTGACCGGAGTTGCGGCCTACCCGGTGCTGGATGGCGTGGCGGCCCCCTCGACGGACCCGGTCTTCGCCGAGGCGCTCGCCGCCTACGGTGACCGTGAGTTCTACGGCTCGCCGAACGACGTGTGGCTGCCGGGCGTTGGAGACGCCCTGCTGGTCGGACTGCAGGACCTGCTCGCGGGCAAGGCGACCACCGATGAGGTTCTTGCGCGGCTCGACCAGGCCGTCGCGGACGCAAGCTAGCACCACCTGAACACCGCGGGGTCGGCCGACGCGAGAGTGACCGGTCGGCCCCGCGCCAAGCTGCAAGGATACGAATCATGACAACGGCTGTCGAAACGCAGTCCGCCCCGGGGCGTCGACTCAGGCTCGATCGGGGTGATCGCGGCAAGTTCTGGCTGGCGGTAGCTCCGGCTCTCGGCATCTTCGGGCTGTTCACGCTGGTGCCGATGGGCAGCGTTGTCTACTACAGCTTCACCAACTACAACGGCTTCGTCGGCACCCCCGAGTTCGTCGGCCTGAAGAACTTCGCGCGTATCTTCAGCGGCGATGAGGCCATCATGAACGCCCTCGGGCACACCGCCATCTACGGTTTCTTCTACGTGATCGTGCAGATCGTCGTTGCCTTCCTGCTTGCCGTGCTTCTCGAGAGAGTCGTACGCGGTGCGGGCTTCTACCGCGCCTCCTTCTTTCTTCCCGTCGTCATCAGCTCGGTGGCGGTCGCCTTCACGTGGTCATTCATGTTCGACCCCAACACCGGATCCATCAACGAGATCCTGCGCGCCATCGGCCTTGGCGGCCTTGCGCAGGATTGGCTCGGCAACTACGACCTCGCACTGTTCAGCGTGATCGCGGTCGACCTCTGGCGAAACATCGGGTTCAGTATCGTGATCTTCGTCGCGGGGCTCGGCACCATCCCCACTGAGACCATCGAGGCGGCGCGCATTGACGGCGCCGGTCGCTTCTCGATGCTTCGCCACATCACCGTTCCTCTCATGCGGCCGACGATCCTGCTGGTGGCGGTGCTCGCGATCAACGGCGCGCTTCGAGCCTTCGACACCGTCTACCTCATGACGGGCGGAGGCCCTGGCACCCAGACAGAGCTCTACATGACGCTGGCCTTCGACAAGGCCTTCGTCAACCGGCAGTTCGGGCTCTCGTCTGCCATGTCGATTCTTGTGGTGCTGGTCTTGATTCCCATCGCGATTCTGCAGTCGCGCCTCGGCGGCGACGAACCGGCTAGGCCGAGAAGGAAGGCCGTGCGATGAGCGCCGCTACCAGCGGTGCCCGCCGCCGCACCGCAGTCCGGCTCGCACGCAGGGCACCGCTGCATGTGCTGCTCGCGACGCTGAGCGTCGTGATGCTCTTTCCTATCATGATCATGGTGATGACCAGCCTCAAGTCCAACGCCGAGGTGCTGACGAATCCAATCGGGTTGCCGCAGGCGCCGACACTCGATAACTACGTCACCTCGTGGGTGCAGGGCAACTTCGCGGTGCTGTTCGTCAACTCCGTTGTGCTCACCGGCTCGAGCATGCTGCTCGCGACTGTCGCCTGCGCGCTCTGCGCCTACGCGATTGCCCGATCGGCAACTCGCATCAGCTCGGTTGTCTACCTGGTGATTGCGATCGGGATCTTTCTTCCGCTGCAGCTGGCGATCATCCCGCAGTTTCGCCTCATCCTCACCCTCGGACTGTTCAACAGCTACGTCGGCGTGATCCTCATCTACGTCGCCACTAGCATCCCGTTCGGGGTGTTTCTCATGACAGCCTTCATGCGACAGGTGCCGGTCGAGATCGTCGAGGCCGCGCGCCTCGACGGGTGCGGGTACTTCACCATGTTCTGGAGAATCTACTTTCCCCTCGCCCGACCAGCGATAGCCACCTTCTGGATTCTCCAGGGTGTGCAGGTGTGGAACGACTACCTCGTGCCCCTGCTGCTCATGACAGATGGCAACCGGCGCACGCTCACCACCGGCATCATCGTCTTCAAACAGGAGTACCTCGCGCAGTGGGGCAACATCATGGCCGGCGTGGTGATCATGTCGCTGCCCATCATCGTTCTTTTCGTGATCGCTCAGAAGCAGTTCTTGCGCGGCATCTATGCGGGAGCCGTGAAATGAGTCACGCAGACAAGCTCGACCAGCTGACCACCGACGAGAAGGCGTCGCTTCTCGACGGCATAGACCTGTGGCACACCCAGCCGATCGCACGACTCGGCATTCCGTCGATCATGCTTTCTGACGGACCCCACGGCATGCGGGTGCAGCTTGATGACGCTGACCATCTCGGTGTCGAGAACTCGCTGCCGGCCACCTGCTTTCCACCCGCCGTCGCACTCGCCTCGACCTGGAACGTCGAAGTCGTGCGCAGTGTGGCCTCCGCGCTTGCCGATGAGGCCCGCGCTGCTGGCGTCTCGGTGCTGCTTGGCCCTGGCATCAACATGAAGAGGCTGCCACTGTGCGGTCGAAACTTCGAGTACTACTCTGAGGATCCGATGCTGGCCGGGGAGCTCGGCACCGCCTTCGTCACCGGCGCTCAGGCGCGCGGAGTCGGCGTCTCACTCAAGCATTTCGCCGCCAACAACCAAGAGACCGAGCGGATGTCGATCTCGGTACGCGCAGACGAGCGAACGCTGCGCGAGATCTACCTCTCGGCCTTCGAGACGGTCGTGCGACGCGCTCAACCGTGGACGGTGATGTGCTCGTACAACCGCATCAACGGCGTCTTCGCCTCAGAGGATCCGTGGCTGCTCACCCGCGTTCTTCGTGAAGACTGGGGGTTCGAGGGACTGGTCGTCTCTGACTGGGGGGCGGTGAACCGCCGCGATCGCGCGGTTGCGGCCGGCCTCGACCTCGAAATGCCATCGTCGACGGGCGCAGGAACCTCGGTCATCGTTCGTGCCCTCGCCGAGGGCTCTCTCAGCGTCGCGGAGCTCGACCTCGCGGCACGACGGGTGCTCGAGCTCGTCGATCGTGCTGTTGCCGCAGACAAGGGGCCGACGACAGTGGACTTCGCGCACCAGCACGCGGTGGCGAAGGCGGCCGCGGTCGAGGGCGCCGTGCTGCTGAAGAATGATGGCGGCATCCTTCCCCTTGCGGCTACGGGTGGTCCGGTCGCCGTCATCGGAGAGTTCGCCCGCACCCCCCGCTTTCAGGGTGCTGGCTCGTCTCAGGTCAACTCGATTCAGGTTGACTCCGCTCTCGACGGATTGCGGGCGGGGCTTGACGGGTCGCGGGAGGTGCTGTTCGCCCCCGGGTATGAGATCGACGTCGACGAGTCGATCGCCGGCTTGCTGGCAGATGCCGTCGCGGTCGCTGCTCAGGCTGAGTCGGTGATGCTCTTTCTAGGCCTTCCGCCGAGCTACGAGTCTGAGTCTTTCGATCGCGTCCACATGCTGCTGCCGCACGGGCAGCTGCGTCTGCTGGAAGCCGTGGTCGCCGCCAACCCGCGAGTAGCAGTGGTGCTGTCGAACGGCGGCGTCGTGCAACTAGATCCATGGGCTAACCAGGTGCCCGCGATACTCGAGGGCTGGTTGCTGGGCGAGGCGGGCGGCTCTGCGATTGCTGACCTGCTTCTTGGGTTGTCTTCCCCGTCTGGGCGACTCGCAGAGACGATCCCGCTTCGGTACGAGCACAACCCGACGGTGGGCAACTTTCCCGGTGAGCTGGGCACCGTGACCTACGGCGAGGGCCTGCTGATCGGCTACCGCTGGTACGACGCCCATGGCCTCGACGTCAGCTATCCCTTCGGTCACGGACTCGACTACACCTCGTTCGCGTACAGCTCGCTGGTAGTGGCCAGTTCTGCGTCGTCCGTCGATATCGAGTTGACAGTCACCAACACCGGTGACCGCGCCGGTCACGAGGTGGTGCAGCTCTACGTCGCTGACCTGGAGTCGTCGGTGCAGCGTCCAGTGCAGGAGCTGCGAGCGTTCGAGAAGCTCCGGCTTGAGCCAGGGGAATCCCGTCGGGTGCGATTGCAGCTGACCGATCGGGACTTTGCCTTCTGGCACCCGCGGGTGCAGCGCTGGGTCGTTGAGGGTGGGGAGTTCGAACTGAGAATCGGCTCGTCATCCCGCGATATTCGTCTTCGAGCGGTGGTTCAGCGAGACGGCGAGGCCATCGTCGCGCCACTGACGATCGATTCGCCGGCGGGCGAGTGGTGGGTGCATCCCGTCGTAGGCGAACAGGTGCGCGCCGCGATCACCGGACGCTACGGGCGCCTGCTCGCGGACCCCCAGGAGTCGCCGCTGTTCAGTCCCATTCCTCTTTCACGCATGATCCGCTTTCCGGGATTCACGATGTCGGAGTCACAGGCTGTGGCGCTGCTGCAACAGCTGGACAGGGAGCGCTAGGCGGCGGGTTCGGGAGTCAGCATGAGCACGGCGTTGGAGAACGACGCCTCGAGCTCGGCGAGCCACTTCTCGTTGATCGCGGTGGCAACGCCGGTCGCGTAGGTAATGACGATCGGGATGCGCGCGTCGAGCCAGACCTGAATCGGCTCCGTCTTCTCTGAGATGACGGTGACCGCGATGCGCTGCTGCTCGCGCAGCTTGCGGGCCACGACGATGTGCAGGTGCTGCAGCACGCGGTCGGGCAGCTCGATCACCGGCGCGGCGGCGTCGTAACGAAGGGTTCCCACGGGGTCTAGCTTACAAACTCCTGCACGGCCGCCGTTAGCTGCTGCTCGAACTCCGTGTCGCTGATGGTGGAGTCGTCCGGCAACCCAGAGCAGCGCTAGTCCACGCCGCTCGTGAGGCGTTTTCGGCGCCATGAGGCATTTGGGAATCCGTGATTCCGCCGAAAACGGCTCGCGCGCGGCGCGTGTCGATATCGCGTCTGGTTGTTCGTCATCCAGTCATGTTCACGAAACTGAGAGAGTGGCTGACCTACATCCCGCTGAGCGAGCGCGAGCCGTGGGAGGTCGAGCGGCACCGCGTCGACACCCCGCCGGCTATCTGGGTGCGGCTGCTCTAACCACCTTGTCCCACCAGGCCGCGGAGGCCGCACGCTGCATGGCAGCCTCGGCCAGTCCGCGGTCGCGGATCAGCTGCCGAGCCTGCCAGACGTCGAAGAAGAGATCCCCGCCTTCGCCGGCGAGCAGCGACTCGATCGGCAGCAGCGAGCTCTGCCCGAAGTTGCCGAGGGCGCCGGTGAGCTTGGTGGTCGTGTAGTCGTCCACCGGCACGCCGATCGACGGCACCCCGCCCGACACCGCGAAGACGACCGGGTGGTAGCGACTGCTGATCACCAGCTCGGCGCCGCGCGCCAGCTTCGCGCTTGTCGCGGAGTCCCGCACCCGCACCACCCCGCTCGGCTGCGTCATCGCCGCGCGCACGCGCTCGTGCATGAGCTCGTCGCCGCGCGGCGGTCCGTCGAGCGGCGCGAAGTGGGCGCTGAAGACCACTGCCGTGTGCCGCGCGACCTCGTCGAGCAGCTCGGCCATCGCCGTCACGAAGGCCTGCTTGTCGTGCTCCGCGGTGTGGGTGCTCAGTGAGACGAGGGCGTAGGGAATGGGGGGCAGGGGCTCGCGGGTGGTGGTCAGGTCTGAGAGAAAGGAGGCGTCATCCGCGTTCAGGAACGGCGTAGTGCCGAGCGAGCTGCACAGCGCAAGGGAGTCGCCCTCACGCACTCCGAACAGCGCGGCCGACTGCAGCATCTCGGTGACCAGCTCGCTGTCCCGCGCGCCCAGCTGCGGTCCGATGGTCTGCCCGCTCACCACGAAGGGAACACCGGATGATGCCGCAATGCGCCCCAGCGCCGCCCGCGTGTACACATGGCTGGGCCAGATCGACGTCATGTTGCCCCCGCCGGCAACAACCACCGCGTCGGCCTGCTCGACCGCATCTCGGACGGCACCGCTCACGCCGCCCGCCAGCAGTCGCTCGTTGTGCTCCCGGTCTGCGGTGAAGCCGAGTCCCTCGATGGCGTCGACGCCGTACCGGGCGCGGGTGTCGTCGAGGTTGGACGAGATGGCCGTGATGCGGTCGACACCGCGTGCCCGCAGCTCGAGCACGAGCGCCTCGAACATGGCCTCGTCGCCGACGTGCAGCATGCCGTCGAGGGGGCCGATATCGCCGATGGCTACGAAATGCATTCACCAAGTATCAGCCAACCGCAAGGGGCATCTGCTCGTCAGGTGTGGTCGGTACGATGCAGGGTCGGCCCCGTGAGGGCCGCCAGACGAAAGGCCTGCCCGTGGGAATCCTCACTTCACTCGACGCTGTTCGCAATGCGGACCGCGTCATCGATGCCCTGCGGCTCGCCGACGACCTCGCCTTTGACGCGAACCGCGACGGGGGAGCCCGCACCATCCGCGTGCTCACGAGCGCCCTGACCGGCGACGACCAGATCGCCGCGATCGCCGCCGTGCACGCCCTCGCCCAGGTCTTCGACGCCGAGGCCGACGTCGTGCTCAGCGATCTGCTCAGTGATGACCGTGCTTTCATCCGCGAGCACGCGACCTGGGCGCTCGCCTCGCGCCTGCCGCGATACGACACCATCGGCCGCCTCGTCGCCACGGTCGCGGCCGGCGGCTTCGGTGGCATGCTCGCGCAGCGCACCCTTGAGCAGTGGTCGTCTGACGCTGCCAAGCACGTCGCGATCGGCCTGGAGGGCGCCATGCTCGGCATCACCGAGCCGGAGGCCCGCTACCGTCTCGTCGAGACCATCGGGCTCGTTCGCCACCGCATCGCCAGCGGACCGCTGCTGCGTATCGCCGCTGACCAGGCGGAGCCTGAGAACGTGCGCATCGCCGCCATCTCGGCGCTCGGCCAGCGTCGCACCGACAAAGAGGTTCCGGCCCTGCTCGACGCGCTCTCGTTGGGCGACGGCGTGCTCGCCGACGTGGCCAAGCTTGCCATCGTCGACCTCGCGGCTGCGGCGCTGCCGCCGAAGAGTCACGATCGGCTCAGCGTTGCCCAGCTCTTTCTGCACGCCGACATCGACGCGGGCCTCGAGCACGCCGGTCGGGGCGACAACGGCGGCATTGCGACGCTTCTCGTGCGACTGGGCGATGCCCTCGTCGCGCGTGACGCGAACACCCGCGTGCTGACGATGTCGCGCGGGTCGGTGGCCGACGCGACGACCAGTGTGACGTCGATCAGCGCGGCGGCGGAGGGTCATGTCTACGGCCGCATCCCGCTGCTCAGCGAGCCGGTGCAGTCCGCGAACGCCTGGCCGCTGCGTGTTGCCGCGCGCCGTGGAATCCGCCGCCTGCTGCGCGCGGCTGGCGGGGTCGACGTCGTGCACCTGCGCATGGCCGACGTGGGAAGCCTCGCTGCCGCCGACGTCGCTCGCGAGCTCGACATTCCCGTCGTCTTCACCGTGGCGCCCGACCCGCACGCGGTCATCAACACCCTCGACCAGTCGGGCCGCCTCTCGCACCAGAACTTCGGCGACATCGACGAGACAGAGCACTTCTGGTTTCGCGCGCGGCTCGTTCAGCAGCTCGCCTCGAACGCGGCGCACACGGTGCTCTTTCCGCGTCCGAAGCTGGCGGATGACATGAAGACCCTCGTGGGCATCGACATCAGCAAGCACCCGGAGCGCCACAGCATCGTGCCAGAGGGCATCGACCTCGGGGTCGTCGACCAGGGCGTCGCCGAGGCCGCGGACTTCAGCGCCGGCCAGCCGGCCACGCCGCCCCTTGCCCAGCTCGCCACCCTGCTCGAGGAGCTTCCGGTGGCCCGTCGTGGTCTGCCACTCGTCATCAGCGTCGGCCGTTTTCACCGCGTCAAAGGCATGGCAACCATCGTCGACGCCTGGGCCAACGGTGCGCTGCGTGACAAGGCGAACCTGATCCTGGTCGGCGGCGACCTTGTCGACCCGTCGGCAGACGAGCGCGAGCAGCTGGCCCTCATCAACGCGATCGTCGAGCCGACGGCGCGTCGCGAGGCAGGCCTGATCCTCGCGGGCCACCGCCCGAACGACGTCGTCGCTCGCTGGGTTGCAGCCGCCCGGTTCGGTGTCGGCGACCTTGCCGCCCCTCGCGGAATCTACGTCTGCGGCAGCCTCAAGGAGGAGTTCGGCATCGCCCTGCTCGAGGCGATGGGCGCCGGCCTTCTCGTCGTCGGACCGGACAGCGGCGGACCGGCCACCTACGTCGAGCAGGGCGTCACCGGCTACCTCGCCCCCACGTGGGACCCGAAGCGCCTGCGCAGCGCGATGGGCAAGGCGCTCGCCGCAGCCCAGGGCGAGTCGGGGGAGGTGCGCGCGCTGCAGTCGCGGGCCACCGTCGAGAAGAGCTTCACCATTCAGGCGATGGCCACCGCTCTCGGCGGCGTCTACGCCCGCGTCGACGAGGAAGAGAGCGAGCTGCGCGAAGCGGTGACCGCACTGTGACCCTGCTGATCATCAGCCCGGACTACGCGTCACACCTGCTTCCACTCGCGACGCTGGGCACGGCGTGGCGCGATCGGGGCGAGCGCGTTGTCGTGGCGACCGGTCCGGCGACGGCCGCGATCGTCGAGTCATTCGGGTACGAGCGGGTGAACCTGCAGTTGGGCAAGGGGTCCAACCCTGGTGTCATCAAGGCCGAGGACCAGCCGACCGGCGAGGATGACGCGCTGCGCGGCTTCTTCGACGCCACCCGCCGAGGCATGGTCGAGACCCTCAGCTTTCAGGCCGAGGCCCGCCTCAGCGACCTCATGTGGGAGCCGGTGCGCCAGGCACGTGCCGTGCAGCAGATCGTCGCCGAGCTGCAGCCCGACCAGATCATCGTCGACCACCTCGCCTTCAGCGCGCGGGTGGGGCTCGAAGCGGGCGGCATAGCCTATGCCGATGTTCTGCTCGGCCACCCCTCGGCGCTGCCGGTGGCCGGTGAGGTCTACGGCTACCCGCCGTCGTGGCCCACGGCGTTTGCCCCCTCGGCGGCAGAGCTCGATGCACTGCGCGAGCTCTGCGAGCGCGTCTCGGTCTCGTTCACGAACGAGTGGAACACCGCGCTGCTCGAGCTGAACCCGTCGGCGACGCCGTCACCGAGCGCGTTCGAGGAGCACGGCGAGCGTCTGCTGCTCAACTACCCCTCAGAGCTCGCCCCCGACCGTGAGGGCGTCTTTCTCGGGTCGACCGTGCGCGAGGAGGCCCTCGACCCCGATGTCGAGGCCTGGCTCGCAGCGAGCGACGAGCCCTTCGTCTACGTGAGCTTCGGCAGCTTTCTCTCGGTGCGTGACGATGTGCTGCAGCGGGTGGCCGATGCCCTGCGTAGCGATGGCGTGCGCGCAGCGATCGCCACCGGCAACTCCGTGATCGATGCCCCCGCCGACTGGCTCGTGCGGCCTTTCCTTCCGCAGGTGCGCCTGCTCAGCCAGGCCGCGGCGGCGGTGACCCACGGCGGCAACAACAGCGTCACCGAGGCCATGCACCACCGGGTGCCGCTGCTCGTGCTGCCCTTCTCGACCGATCAGTTCGCGGGAGCCGCCGACATCGAGCGCGCCGGCTTCGGCGTCGCCCTCGCCCCGAACGAGGCCACGGTCGACGAGCTGGCGGATGCGATTCGCCGCGTTCTCGAGACCGAGGTCACGCTGCAGCCGACGAACGGCCCCGATCGCGCCTACGCGTCTTTCTCGAAGACGAGCTGAGCCATCGCGTCACGGCTCTCGGCGGACGCCGTGTAGCGGTCCATCAGCGCCGCGTTGCGGTCGTACTGCGGACCCTCGCGCAGCTGCGTCTCGTGGTGCAGGGCGTAGACGGCGCCCGGGTGCCGACGCGGCGCCTCGCCGAGCAGGGTCTCGTGGGCGACGTACCAGGCGGCATCCTCGAAGCCCCAGCCGCGAAAGCGCTCGTCCTGGCCGCCGTGGGCCCACCACGTCTTCGGGGTGGTGACGTAGACGCCGCTGCGGGCTCCGATGACGAGCTCGTAGGCGCAGTCCGCGGGCTCGGCGCCGGCGAGAAACTGCGCCGTGCCCTCACGCCCGAGCCAGTGGTATCGGTCGTAGGGCAGGTGAACGAGGTTGCTGGTGGCGGCAGCCTCGATGGCCTCGCGCAGCGGGCCGAGCTCTGGCACGGTGTCCGCGTCGTTGATGACGACAACCTCGTTCTCGTCGTCGATCGACGAGATGGCGATGTTGCGGCAGGCCGAGAGGTTGAACAGCTCGTCGTCGCTGTCGAAGGTGCGGATCACTGCCTCGGGCACGTGTCGTGCGTACCAGGCCTTCAGGGCCTCGAAGGCCTCGATACGGGAGGGCTGGGGACGCCAGGGCACGAGCACAGAGAGCATCCGATTAGCTTAGGTGGGCTTGGTCGCCGCCCCGTCGATCCAGAGCTCTCGCGACTCGTCGCGGTGCACGCCATCGGTGCCGACGTGCTTCTCGCTGATCGTCGTGCCCTTGGTGATGAGGTGCACGATCGCCATCGCGTGCCCCTTGCCGAGGCCGTGGTCGGCGGCGAGCCACTCGACGATGGCTCCGGCCTTGGTGCCAGGGGCGTCGAAGCCCTTGTCATGGGCCTCCTCCATCAGCTGCCGCGGGGTGCGGCCCGTCTTCTTCTCGACCGCGTCGAGGTAGGCCTGGAATGACATCCTTCATTATTGCCAGCTTTAGCCCAGAAAGCGCTGTTATCGTCGCCGACGGACTTGCGCCCTTACCCGCGCGTCCCGCTCACCTATGAAGCCATCTCTCCTCGACTCCATCCGCCGCGTCGCCTCGCGTGTGGCCGGTCATCCGGTGACCCTGCGCGTCGCCAAGGTTCCGGTGCGAGAGAAGATCGTCATCGTCACTGCCATCGCCCTGACCGTGTCGCTCGCCGTCATCATCCCCACCCCGCCGACCGAGGCGGAGGTGCTCGCCGAGTACATCGACGACAACGCGCAGTCGCTGTCGGTGTCGGGCGTGCTCACGACCGCTGACGTCACCCGCGGCACCTACAGCGCGACCCCCGGCATCGCCACGCTGGCCGCCGGTGGAACCAACCGTGACTGGGCTCAGCTGGTTCTGCTCTCGGGCGGCTGGCCGCAGACCGAAGACAACATCACGGTCATCATGCGCTGGATGCGGCAGGAGAACGGCACCAACAACTGGTGGAACCGCAACAACCCGCTCAACAACGGCTTCGGATCGGGCGGCGGTGGCGGCACCGGCCGCTATGACAACCTGGTCATCGCCGCGCAGAAGGCGGCTGAGGCCCTCGGCAAGCTCTCGGGCTACAAGGGCATCGTCGCCGCCCTCTCAACCGGCACCACCCCGACCGCCAGCATCGAGTCGGCCATCTGGAACTCCAACTGGGCGTCAGGCCACTACGCCAACGGCGGTCACTGGTCGTACGCCGAGGTTCCCGTCGTCAAGTCGCCCGCGGGCACCTGGGGCTAAGGCCTAGGGCTCGACCCCGAAGGCCCTCGCCAGCTTGTCGATCTTCTCGGCGCGGCCCAGGCGCGGCAGGTCACTGCCGTCGCGCACCACGCGGCCACGCGCCTCGAAGTCGGCGAGGAAGTCGCGCGCCCAGGCGACATCCGACCGGGTCGGACTGATCACCTCGTTGATGATCGGCAGCTGCTCGATGTCGAGGTAGAGCTTGCCGGTCATGCCGAGGGCGACGGCCGTGGTGCCCTGCTCGCGCAGAACCGGGTGGTTGGTTCCCACGGTTGGGCCGTCGATCGGGCCCGGCAGGTTGCCGACGCGGCTCGCCACCACCAGACGCGATCGCGGGTAGGCCATCGCCATGTCATCCGCGCTCGTTCCGGTGTCGCGCCGGTAGTCGCCGCTGCCGAAGGCGAGACGGTAGGCGCCGCGCGCTCGCGCGATGTGGGCGGCCTCCTCGATGCCCAGCGCGGACTCCACCAGGGCGATGACGGGCGTGCTGCCCTTGAGGCGGTCGAAGGTCTCTGTCACGTGTGCCGGAGACTCCGTCTTGGCGAGCATGACGCCACGCAGGCCCGGGATTCCGGCCAGGGCGTCGACGTCATCCGACCAGAAGCTGCTTGCGCGGTCGTTGATGCGCACCCATCCGCTTCCTCCGCCGGCGAGCCACGCGACGACCTGCTCACGGGCGTTGCTCTTGAGCCCGGGGTCGACCGCGTCCTCGAGGTCGAGGATTATCTGGTCAGAGCGCGACTTCTCTGCGGCGTCGAAGCTCTCGGGGCGGGTGGCTGCCACCAGCAGCCACGATAGGGAGATATCGGCGGGGATGGTTAGGGTGCG
>JBIIAR010000268.1:0-3686 GCA_044239765.1 Microbacteriaceae bacterium | reverse complement strand
CGCCTCCGACGTCTTCCTGCAGCTGCTGCGCGCCGGAGCCGACGCCGACTCCAGCCAGCTGCTCAGCTCGGGCGCCCCCTCACTGCGCGTGCTCGTCAGTGCCGACCGCGGCCACATCGAAGGCCAGCACGACCCCGTCTCCACCGAGACGGTGCAGCGGCTCACCTGCTCAGGCTCGACGACCCCGATCGTGGTGCGCGACGGCCAGCCCATCGACGTCGGCCGCGAGCAGCGCCTCTACACCCACCGCCAGCGCATCGCGCTAGCCGCCCGCGACGGCGGATGCCGCTGGCCCGGCTGCGACCGCCCGCCCAGCTGGACGGAGGCCCACCACATCGACCACTGGGCCAGAGACAACGGACGCACGGATGTCGCTAACGGAATCCTGCTCTGTCGCCACCATCACCTGCTGCTCCACAACAACCACTGGAGTATCACCCGTGACGGCCCCCACTACTGGCTTGCGCCACCAGACGGGGAGCGACGACCGATGCCGAGCAAGAGCCCTGCCATGCGCGAGCTCGCGCTCGCCTAGAGCGCGTTCGCCTGCGCCACGGCGCCGTACCAGCGCGCGCTCGGCTTCGGGGTGCGCTCGAAAGTCTCGCGGTCCCAGCCGATCAGGCCAAACGTCGGCGCATAGCCCGACGCCCACTCGTAGTTGTCGAGCGCCGACCAGTGCTGGTAGCCGAGCAGAGTGATCCCGTCAGAGATGCACGCGTGCAGCCCCTCGAGCGCACCCCGCGTGTAGTCGATGCGACGCGAGTCGTCCTGTGTCGCGATGCCGTTCTCCGTGACCATGACCGGGGTGTGGTTGCTCAACGACCATGCCGCCCGCACTCCGATGCCCGCCGCCGGCGGGAAGTACTCCCACTGCGTCAGGGTCTTCTCCACGTCATCCGCCGGCGGACGAATGCCCTCCGGCCCGACGATGTTGCGGGTGTAAGCCTGCACACCGACGAAGTCGTCGTCCGCGGCATTCTCGAGGTACCAGTCCTCCGCGGGGTATGACACCGACCGAAGCATCTCCAGAGCGTCATCGCCAGACGGCTCGAAGGCCTGGGTCGCGATGGTCCAGCCGGATTGAACGTCGAGCTGCGACAAGACATCTCGACTGGCTCGATGCGCAGCCAGCAGCTGGTCGGCGACAAACAGGTCGGGCTTCGGCAGCCCGTACGCGACCAGGTTGGCGGGGTTCTCTCCCCCGGCCAGCATCGCCGCGATGTTCGGCTCGTTGATCGTGCAGACGTAACGCACGCCCGACGAGACCACCGGCAGGGCGAGCTCGGTGTAGCGGGCAAAAAGCGAGGCGGCATCCGGTGCACGCCAGAAGCCATCGCGCTCGAACCAGCGCGGCACCGTGAAGTGCATCAGGGTGACGATCGGCTCGATTCCGAACTCGAGGCAGGTGTCGACCATCCGTCGGTAGTGGTCGATCGAGGCCCGCGAGACGAGACCGCGCTCCGGCTCGATGCGACTCCACTCGATGCTGAAGCGATAGCTGTTGAGACCCAGTTCGGAGAGCAACCGGATGTCGTCCCGGTAGCGGTGGTAGCTGTCCGCCGCGTCACCACTCGGCTCCACGATCGTGGTGCCCGGCTCGTTCTCGTGCACCCACCAGTTGCTGTTGACGTTGTTGCCCTCGATCTGGTGGGCGGCGGTGGCGGCTCCCCAGAGAAAGCCGTCGGGGAATGTGAGTGTCATACAGCTGCCCTACGTGGGTTGGGAATGGCGTCGAGAAGCTTGATCGTGTACTCGTCTGTGGGGTGGCGCAGCACATCCGCTGTGTCACCGCGCTCGACGACCGCGCCCTGGTTGAGCACGAGGATGTTGTCGGTCACGATGCGCGCACTGAGCAGGTCGTGCGTGATGTAGAGCATCGAGACACCCCACTGCTCCCGCAGGTCTTCGAGCAGCGCGAGCACACCGGCTCGCAGCGAGACGTCGAGCATCGAGACCGGCTCGTCGGCGATGATCACCTGCGGATTGCTGGCGAGCGCACGGGCGATGACGACGCGCTGGCGCTGCCCGCCCGAGAGCTCGTGCGGCAGCTTGGCCGCGAACTCCTCGACCGGGGTCAGGCCGACGGTGTCGAGCAGCTCGAGCATGCGGCGGCGGGCATCTTGCCCGTGCTCGCCGGTGAAGTTCACGATCGGCCGCGTGAGGATGTACTCGACGGTGTGCAGCGGGTTCAGCGCCGCATACGGGTCTTGAAAGACCATCTGCACATCGGTGTGCAGCTGGCGAAACTGGCTGCGGCGCAGAGTGCCGATGTCGAGCGAACCGAACGTGACCGTGCCCGACGTGGGCTTCTCGACCGCCGTGATCATCTTGGCGATCGTCGACTTGCCCGAGCCCGAGGCACCGACGAGCGCGAGTGACTGGCCGGGCTCGAGCGTGAACGACACGTCGTGGACCGCGGTGATCGGCTTCTCTCCGCGGCGCGGCGGCGGGTAGATCTTGGTGAGGTGCTCGACGACGATCGACTTCTGGTCGGTGCGGCGCTCACGGCTCGAGACGCTGGCCGGGTGCGAGGCGTCGTCCGCGCGCTTGCGACCGGCGGCACCGCGCGTGGCGCGATCCTCGAAGCCCGGCAGCTCAACGACCTCGGCCCGGGGGTCGGCGTAGTGCGAGAGCAGCATCTTCGTGTACTCGTCTTTCGGCGTGCGCAGAATCTGCTGGGCAGTGCCGTCCTCGACGATCTGGCCCTCGTGCATCACCATCACACGCTGCGCCGACTCGAGCACTATGCCCAGGTCGTGGCTGATGAGAATGGCGGTGAACTGCTCCTTCTTCTGCAACTCGATGATCGTGTTCATGACGGCGTGCTGCACGAGCACATCAAGTGCCGTGGTCGGCTCGTCGAAGACCATCAGCTTCGGCTCGAGCGACAGCGCGAGGGCGATCGAGACGCGCTGGCGCATACCGCCCGACAGCTCACCCGGGTAGCGGTCGAGCACGGTCGGCGGCAGCTCCACCTTGCCGACGAGCTCGGCGGCGCGGCCCTCAAAGCGGTCAGAAGACACATGCCCGTGCGCCTTGAAGATGTCGACAAAGTGGTGGCGGATGCTGCGCACCGGGTTCAACGCGTTCATGCCCGACTGCAGCACCATGGCGATGCCGCCGTGGCGCTGCTCGCGCAAGTCGTCCCGCGAGAGTGAGGCGATGTCCACGCCATTGAACAGGATGCTGCCAGAGACCACCTGTGCCGGCGGCTTCTGCAGACCGGTGAGCGCGAACCCGAGCGTGGACTTGCCGCTGCCCGACTCCCCCACGAGCCCGACGAACTCGCCCTGCTCGAGGGTGAAGCTCACGTCGCGCACCGCGTGGGTGGCGTCCTCGCCGCTGTTGTAGTCGATCGAGACGTTGGCTACGTCGAGTACGGTTGTCATTTCTTGCCCTCTCTCAGGCGCGGGTTGCTGATGCCGTCGACACCGAAGTTGATGAGCGTGAGCGAGGTGGCGAGCAGTGCGATGCAGAGGCCCGGCGCGAAGATGAGCGCCCACTGGCCGGTGAGCAGCGAGTTGCTGTTCTGCGCCCAGAAGAGCATCGTGCCCCAGCTGACGACGGTGGAGTCACCGAGTCCGAGGTACTCGAGTCCTGCCTCGGCGAGGATCGCCGCGGTAGCCGCCCCGAAGAAGTTGCCGACGATGAGCGAGGTCATGTTCGGCAGAATCTCGCGAAAGACG
>JBIIAR010000267.1:0-3689 GCA_044239765.1 Microbacteriaceae bacterium | reverse complement strand
CGCCGAGCTCTTCCGCATCAACTGCGCCATGTGCCACAACGTCGCCGGCGCCGGTGGCGCACTGACCGAGGGCAAGTACGCTCCGTCGCTCAAGGATGTCTCTGGAACCCACGTCTACGAGGCGATGGTCACCGGCCCGCAGAACATGCCCGTCTTCTCCGACCTCAACCTCTCGGCCGAGGACAAGAAAGACATCATCACCTACCTGCAGTTCCTCAACGAGAACCCCTCCCCTGGTGGACTGGACCTCGGCAACCTCGGTCCGGTCTCTGAAGGCCTCTTCATCTGGATCTTCGGCCTCGGTGCCATCATCGGCGTGACGGTCTGGCTGACCGCCCGCTCCAACTAGCTCGCACAACGAATCACAGCAGTACAGCTGAAAGGGAAGACAATGGCAGACGATCACGGTGGCACGACCGCCGGAACCGCTGTTGAGAAGGCGATGCCGACCTCGGCCGGTATCGCCGTCACCGACGACAACGGTCTCGTCAACCCCGGCCTTCCGCCGCACCGCCAGCGGATCACCGACAGCGACCCCAAGAAGGAGCGCCTCGCCGAGCGTCGCGTCTCCGGTTTCTTCTTCCTGTCGGTCATCGGCAGCGTTGCGGCTGTGGTGTTCTACTTCCTGTTCCCGATCGAGCCGGGCAACCTTGCATCCGTTCGCCTGAACACGCTGAGCCTCGGCCTGGCGATCGCGCTGGGCCTGCTCGGCATCGGCATCGGCGCCGTGCACTGGGCCAAGGCGCTCATGTCAGACGCCGAGATCGTCGAGATGCGCCACGGCACCCGCGGCACCGACGCGACGCGCGCCAAGGCCGCCGAGGTCTTCACGCTGGGCAACAAGGAGTCGGGCTTCACCCGTCGTGCGCTCGTGCGCAACAGCCTCATCGGCGCCATTGCGCTGACCCCGGTGCCCGCCGTCGTGCTGTTCCGCGACCTCGCCCCCGACGCCGAGCCCAACGGACTGCTGCGCCACACGCTCTGGGACACCAACGTTCGCCTCACCCGCGACCCCACGGGCACCCCGATCAAGGCCTCCGAGGTGACCTACGGCTCGGCCTTCCACGTGATTCCCGAGACGCTGCTCGACGCCGAGGAGTACCTCGAGGAGAAGGCCAAGGCCGCAGTGCTGCTCATGCGCCTTCGCCCGGAAGACCTCAAGGAAGAGGACAGCAAGAAGGACTGGTCGTACGACGGCATCGTCGCGTACTCCAAGATCTGCACGCACGTCGGCTGCCCCGTTGCACTGTACGAGCAGCAGACGCACCACCTGCTCTGCCCCTGCCACCAGTCGCAGTTCGATGTCTCCGAGGGCGCGAAGGTCATCTTCGGACCGGCCAGTCGCCCCCTGCCCCAGCTGCCGATCTCGATCGACTCCGAGGGCTACCTCGTCGCGCAGAGCGACTTCAAAGAACCAGTAGGGCCTAGTTTCTGGGAGCGTGAGAAGTAATGTCCACCGTTACGCCTGATAAGACCGAGGCGGCCGCGCCACTCGGCAAGGGCATGCGCTTCACCAACGCCGCCGCCAACTACATCGACGAGCGCACCAGCATCTCCGGTCTCGTCAAAGAGGTCGGCCGCAAGATCTTCCCCGACCACTGGTCGTTCATGCTGGGCGAGGTCGCCCTGTACAGCTTCGTGGCGATCCTGCTCTCCGGAACCTTCCTGACCTTCTTCTTCGAGCCCTCCATGACCGAGGTGCACTACGAGGGCTCATACATCCCGCTCAAGGGCATCGAGATGTCGGCCGCGTACTCCTCAGCACTCGACATCAGCTTCGACGTGCGTGGCGGCCTGCTCATGCGCCAGGTGCACCACTGGGCTGCCCTGCTGTTCGTCGCATCCATCGGCCTGCACATGCTGCGCATCTTCTTCACGGGTGCGTTCCGCAAGCCGCGCGAGGTCAACTGGCTCATCGGCTTCGTGCTCTTCGTGCTCGCGATGGCCGAGGGCTTCACCGGCTACTCGCTGCCCGACGACCTGCTCTCCGGCAACGGCCTCCGCATCATCGACGGCATGGTCAAGGCGGTTCCGGTCATCGGAACGTGGATCTCGTACTACGTCTTCGGTGGCGAGTTCCCCGGCACCGATGTCGTTCCCCGCTTCTTCACGCTGCACATCCTGCTGCTGCCGGCCATTCTCATCGCGGCCCTCGGCGTGCACCTCCTGCTGCTCGTGATCAACAAGCACACCCAGTTCGCCGGCCCGGGCCGCACCAACGACAACGTCGTCGGTGTTCCGGTCATGCCAGTGTTCGCGGCCAAGGCCGGTGGCTTCTTCTTCATCGTGTTCGGCGTGATCATGCTGATCGCCGCAACGGTGACGATCAACCCGATCTGGAACTACGGACCGTACGACCCGTCACCGGTCTCCGCCGGTACCCAGCCTGACTGGTACATCGGCTTCGCCGACGGTGCCCTGCGTCTGCTGCCTCCGCACCTCGACGTCGTCATCGGCGGCTACACGATCCCCTTCGGCGTCATGATTCCGCTGATCGGCCTGGTGCTGTTCCTCGCGGTCGTCGCGCTCTACCCCTTCGTCGAGGCGTGGGTGACCGGCGACAAGCGCGAGCACCACATCCTCGACCGTCCGCGCAACGCCCCGACCCGCACCGCCATCGGTGCTGCGGGCGTCACGTTCTATGCGGTGCTCTGGGCCGCGGCGAGCTCCGACATCATGGCGACGCACTTCAAGCTCACGATGGAAGGTGTCATCCACACCCTCCAGCTGCTGCTGTTCGTCGGTCCGGTCATCGCCTACCACGTGACCAAGCGTGTCTGCCTCGCCCTGCAGAAGAAGGACCGTGAGATCGCGTTGCACGGCTTCGAGTCCGGTCGTATCGTTCGCCTGCCCGGCGGTGAGTACATCGAGGTGCACCAGCAGCTGACCGAGTACGAGCGCTGGAAGCTGACCAGCTACGTTGACTACCAGCCGCTGATGATCCGCCCGAACAGCGCGGGCAAGATCTCGGCCAACCAGCGTGCACGCGCTGCCATGTCGCGCTGGTTCTTCGAAGACCGCATCGCCCCCGTCTCGCGTGCCGAGATCGAGGCGCAGTCGCACGGCGACCACCACTAATTTCGCCAACTGGTACGGCTCTTGCGAGCTGGCTGCGGTGTCCGCACTGCAGCCAGCCGCTCGAGGCGCTCGAGGGCCTGGTTCTCGGGTGCGCGGAAGGCCACCGCTTCGACAGCAATCGTCGCGGCTACCTCAGTGTTCTCGATTCGTCCAAGGGCATCGTGGGCGATCCTCGCGAGCTACTCGAGGCGCGTGCGCGCTTTCTCGCCCTCGGCCTCTATGAACCGATAGCGGATGCGGTCGCCGCCGCCCTGCCCACCGAGCGCCCGCTCGCGATCCTCGACTCCGGCGCCGGCACCGGCTACTACCTGCAGCACGTGCTCTCCCACTCCCCCATCGCGCACGACCCACTCGCCGCCGACGCATCGCAGGCCGCGGTGGCGATGAGCGTCGCGGCCACGGGATCCTGCGGGCTCGTCGCGGACGTCTGGCGCCCCTCGCCGGTCAGGGATTCCCGTGCCGACGCCATCCTGTGCGTCTTCGCCCCGCGCAACCCCGCTGAGTTCGCGCGCATTCTGCGCCCGAGCGGCACATTGGTCGTGGTGACGCCGGCGACCGAGCACTTGGCTGAGCTGCGTGCAGCCGGCCTGCTCATCGGAATGCAGCACGAC
>JBIIAR010000266.1:0-3691 GCA_044239765.1 Microbacteriaceae bacterium | reverse complement strand
AGCTGCAGGACCGCGCCTGGAGCTACCCCACCCCCTACCCGACGGCCTTCGAGCGCGTCGGCAAGGACTTCAGCAACTACGTCGCCTTCTGGAAAGAGGTGCAGGTCGTCGCCTAGAGCTAGACGACGGCAATGACCTCGATGCCGACCAGGGCCTCTGGTCGGCCGAGGGCACGCACCACCAGCACGGTGACCGCGGTGGGGTTGTAACCCCACACCTCGGCGGAGGCAGCGTAGCCCGCGTTGGGGTCCTGTCCCTCGGCGATGTGGATGGTCATCTTGACGACGTTGGACTGGTCGGCCCCCACCTCGGCGAGCACGGCGAGCACGTTGCGCAGGGCCTGCCGTGTCTGGTCGGCGTAGTCGCCGCTGATGCGGCCCTCGGCATCCGTGCCGTTCTGCTCGCCGACGTACAGTGTGCGGCCGCCCTCGGCGAGCACGCCCTGCGAGAAGGCGGGGTTGGTGTGAAGCGCATCGGGATTGATATGCGTGATCGTCATAGTTTCTCCTTGGCTCTGAAGGCTCTGACCTTCGCTCTGTTGCCGCAGCGCTGCATCGAGCACCAGCGGCGGTTGTTGGTGCGGGACTCGTCGTAGAAGATGAGCTGGCAGTCCTCGGCCGCGCACTCGCGAATACGCCCTTCGACGTTGGTCGCGAGCAGGTGCACCGCATCGCGTGCAATCGTCGAGAGCACCTGACCGGTGCTCACGCGGCTGCGCCCGGCCTGGCGGTGCCCCCCGACGAGGGCGGGCGCGATATCGGGGGTTGCCGCGAATAGGTTGAGGGTGTCGATGTCGTCGGCCGGCGACTCTGCTCGGTCGCTCGCGGCCTGAGCTAGCCGCGCAATGGCCGCGCGCAGCGTGAGCGCATCGGCGAGGTCGCGCTCGGTGGCCTCTGCGACCTGGGTGTACCGCTGCCCTAGCCAATCCGAGAGATCCGACGCACCGCGCAGTTGCTCCCAGCGGCCGGATTCACCCAGACCGCCGGTGTAGGCGAAGTCGAGTGCGAGCGAGCCCGAGTCGAACCACCAGCGCTGTGTGTCGTCGGAGTGGAACCACTGTCCGGTCGGTGCTGCACTGTCTATGAGGTGAGTCACGTAACCAATATAGTTGGTTACATGGCGCAACAGAATGATACGACCGGCCTTACGAGAGATGCGGGCTGGGAGGTTGGCGTGCGCACCACCGTCTCCGCGGCTTTGCCCGCCGTGTGGGACTACCTCATCGGCGCCGGGCTGCCGCTGTGGCTGGGTGAGACAACTCTTCCGTCAGAGAAGAACGCCGTCTACGAGACAGATGACGGGGTTCGGGGGCGACTCATCAGCCGCACCGAGCGCGTCAGGGTGCGCCTGAGCTGGCGCCCGGCCGACTGGCCGCACGACACCACGCTGCAGCTCAGCGTGCGGGCGGCGGCCACCGGAACGACGGTCGCCCTGCATCATGAACGTCTCGCTGACCGCGACGAGCGTCGCATGATGCTCGGCCACTGGAAGACGGTCGTAGGCGAGCTCGAGAAGGCGATCGCCGCACTGTGAGCCATGACCGCTGAGCTGGCCTGCAGCCGCGACCGTCGCGGGGCTACGCTCGCAAGGTGACCCGTCAGACCCGCGTTCTCATCGTTGCGATCACCGTCGCCTTCGTCGCCTTTCTCGACGGGGCGGTCATCAACGTCGCCCTTCCCGCGATCCGCGAGGAGCTGGGCGGTGGGCTCGTGGTGCAGCAGTGGGTGGTTGACGGCTACCTCATCACGCTCGGCGCCTTCATTCTCACCGCCGGATCCCTCAGCGACTCCTTCGGACGCCTGCGCATCATGCGCATCGGCCTCTACGGCTTCGGGCTCGCGAGCATCGCGTGCGCGATCGCGCCCACGGGCGAGATCCTCGTCATCGCGCGCTTCTTTCAGGGTGCTGCGGGCGCTCTGCTCGTTCCCAGCGCCCTCGCCCTCATCATCGCCAACTTCAGCCGCGATGAGCAGGGCAAGGCGATCGGCCGCTGGACAGCATGGACGACCGCCGCGTTCCTTGCCGGCCCCCTGCTCGGCGGCCTGCTCGTCGACTACGCGAACTGGCGGCTCGTCTTCGCGATCAACGTGCTGCCGATCGCGGCCTCCCTCGTTCTCATGCGGGGGCTCGGCACCGAGGAGCCGGTCGCGCACCGCGCGAAGGTCGACTACCTCGGTGCAGCCCTGGGCATCATCGGCCTCGGCGGCCCGGTCTTCGGCCTCATCGAGCAGTCCCGGCTCGGTTGGTCGTCCCCGGGCGTGTGGGTGCCGATGCTCATCGGCGTGCTGAGCTTCGCCGCGTTCCTGTGGTGGGAGAGCCGCGTTGACGAGCCGATGGTTCCACTCGGCATGTTCCGCATCCGCAACTTCGGCTTCGGCAACCTCGCGACCCTGTTCATCTACGGGGGCTTCGGCTTCGGCGGATTCGTGCTCAGCGTCTTCGTGCAGGAGGTCGGCAAGTACCCGGCGACGCTCGCTGGCCTCATCAGCCTGCCGAGCGGCGTGCTGCTGATTCTGCTGTCGCCGCGCTTCGGTGCCCTCGCCACCCGCTTCGGTGCCCGCATCTTCATGACCGCGGGCCCGCTGATCATCGCCGCCGGCTGGCTCTGGTACCTCTTCGTCGACGACCGGGTCGACTACTGGACGCAGCTGTTCCCCGGCATCATGCTCGTCGGGCTCGGCACCGCGATGACCGTCGCCCCCCTCACGTCGGCCACCCTCGGTGCGGTCGAGCAGGCGCGGGCCGGCATCGGCTCAGCGATCAACAACGCGGTCGCCCGCATCGCCGGTCTCGTGACGGTGGCCTGCACCGGGCTCATCGCCGGCTCCGCGATCGACCTCGATGGACTGCACCGGGCGGTGGTGGTGACCGCGGCGCTGCTGGTGGTGGGCGCGGTGGTCAGCTTCGTCGGCATCCGCTCGGCTACCGAACGACCCGTTCCCTCCACGTGATGAGGTTGGCGGAGTCGAAGCGCCGCGAGCACTTGCCACAGGCGAGCGGACGGGCGGGCCGCCTGTAGCGGTAGTGCACGTGCCCGGCAGGGCAGTGCCCGACCCACGGCGCGAGCTCGTCCGCAATGGCGCCGTCGTGCAGCCGCTTGCCCTCGTAGCCGAGCTCCTTCGCCGTGGAGCGCCATTGCGCCCCGTGCCCGGCCTTCGTTCCGGCCATGGCGTGGGCGACCTCGTGCAGCAGCACCTGGTGGATCTCGTCGTCGTCGTAGCGCGCGGCGAGGTACTTCGAGACGGTGATGCGCTTGGCGGTGTAGTTGCACAGCCCGGCCCTGGTCTTCGCATTGTCGAAGCCGAAGGTCCAGCCGGTGTCGAGGTGCAGCGCTATGAGGGCGTTCGCCCAGGTTCGCACTCGGTCAAGATCGGCCACTGATCGAGGTTAGCCCTCACGCATGACATCGAGCTCCAGCTGCCACAGGTGGTCGTCGCCATCGCGGGGCGTTCCACGGCCATCCGTGTTGTTGGTGAGAAACCAGACGGTGCCGTCAGGGCCGGCGACCACGTCGCGGATGCGTCCGTACTCGCCGGTGAAGTACTCGACCGGGTCGACGAGACCGTCGTGCAGGTAGATCACCCAGAGCCGCTCGCCACCGAGGCCGGCCATGAAGAAGGTGCCGCGGGTGTAGACCAGGCCGCTAGGGCTGGCGTCGTCGGTTGCCCACTGCGCCATCGGGCTGATGAAG
>JBIIAR010000265.1:0-3779 GCA_044239765.1 Microbacteriaceae bacterium | reverse complement strand
AGACGATGACGAGCACGGTGGTCAGCCAGTCGATCACGCGAGTGCCTCATCCGTCGGAAAGTTGACGAGAGCCTTTACCCGTCCGCTGGCAATCGTAACGAGGCCGACGAGTCTGCCGCTCGCCGTTACCGCCGCCACCGGACTGCCGTCGGGCGCGTCAACCTCGAAACGCTTGCCCTGCGTGAGCTCGAGCGCCTGCTGGTCGCTCAGCTCGACCTGGGCAAACAGCGCGGATGCCGCCGCCGTCGGGCTGACCAGCGCGGCATCGACATCGATGCCTTCGAGCACGTGCGCCCCGTCAATCGCGAACGGCCCGATGCGCGTGCGACGCAGGGCTGTCAGGTGCCCACCCACCCCGAGGTCGGCGCCGAGGTCGCGGGCGAGAGCCCGAATGTACGTTCCGCTCGAGCACTCGACCCGCACCCGGAGATCGTCACCGTCGCGCGAGAGCAGGTCGAAGGCGCTGATCGTGACAGGCCGGGCCGTGAGCACGACCTCCTCCCCCTCGCGGGCGAGGGCGTAGGCACGCCTGCCGTCGACCTTGATGGCGCTGACGGTGCTGGGCACCTGGCTGATCGGGCCGCGCAGCTTCGCGATGCCCGCCTCGATCTGCTGGTCGGTGATCGAGCTCGCCGAGATGGTCTCGAGAATCTCGCCGTCGGCGTCGTCGGAGTCGGTGCGCTGCCCCAGCCGAATGGTTGCGAAGTACTCCTTGTCGAGTCCGACGAGGTAGGTCAGCAGGCGCGTGGAGCTGTTGAGGCCCAGAACCAGCAGCCCGGTCGCCATCGGGTCGAGAGTGCCGGCGTGGCCGACCTTGCGGGTGCCCGCCGCCTTGCGGGTGCGGGCGACGACGTCATGGCTGGTGAGACCCTGCGGCTTGTCGACGAGCAGGATGCCGGATCTCACCGCGGCTCCGGCCGGTAGGTGTCGCCGAGTCCGACGACCACGTCGAGCTTCTCTGGAAAGCACGCTGTGAGCAACTCGTGGGCAATGGGGTCGCTGGAGTCCATATCGGTCATGCGCAGGCCGATCATCGTGTTCGAGAGCATGCCGCCGGCAAGAAACTGCCCTGCCTCGTCGGAGGTCATGCCTGCCTCGGTGCGCAGAAACTCGTAGACCTCGAGAAAGCCCGCGCGCGCCTTCGCGCCGATGACGGGGTCGCTGCCGAGAACGAAGGCGTGCATGAGCGAGAGCAGCAGGCCGCGGTGCGCGAGCAGAGCGACATAGGAGAGTCCGAGGCGGCGCATGAGGGGCTGCCCGTCGTCGGCCGCCAGGGAGCTGCGGAACGCCTGCATCAGCAGCTCGAGCGCGCGGTTGAGCACCTCGACGAAGAGCTTCTCCTTCGTGCCGAACATGCGCACGACGTAGGGCTGGCTGACGCCCGCGGCGCGCGCGATCTGGTCGGTCGTGGTGCCGTAGTACCCGTAGTCGCCGAAGACCGCGGTGGCGTGCTCGATGATGAGCTCTCGCCGATCCTCGGCCTTCATTCGGGGAATCGGCACATCCGTTGCGGTCATGCTTGACAGGTTATCAAACGATTACTAATGTCGCTTAGGTAATCATTCGATAACTTGCTAAGGACCGAATCATGACTGCAACGCTCGAGGCTCCAGCCCTCGCGACCACGCGTCGCCGCATCCCCGTGTGGCTGGCGGTCATCGCCGCCTCGCTGCCGATGTTCATGGCCACGCTCGACAACCTGGTCATGACGAACGCGCTCCCCTCGATCCGCGTCGACCTCGGCGCGAGTGTTGAGGAGCTGCAGTGGTTCGTCAACGCCTTCACGCTCAGCTTCGCCAGCTTCATCCTCATGGCCGCCGCACTCGGCGACCGGCTCGGGCGCCGCACCGTCTTCGTGGTCGGCATCGTGATCTTCACCCTCGCCTCGGTCCTTTCGGCCCTCAGCTACGAGCCGTGGATGCTCATCGTCAGCCGCGCTCTGCAGGGCCTCGGCGCCGCGGCCGTCATGCCGCTCTCGCTGACCCTGCTGGTGGGCTCGGTCGAGACGAGGTTCCGCCCGCTGGCCATCGGCATCTGGGGCGGCATCACCGGCCTCGGCGTCGCCCTCGGACCGCTTGTCGGCGGTGCCGTCGTCGAGGGGTGGAACTGGGAGGCAATCTTCTGGCTCAACGTTCCCGTGGGAGTCGTGGCGATCCCGCTCGCGCTGCTCGCCCTGCCGAACACCTTCGGCGAGCGCCTTCGCGCCGATGTCGTCGGCCTGCTGCTTGCCGGCCTCGGCGTGCTCGGCATCGTCTACGGCATTGTCAGCGGCAACGAGAAGGGCTGGGACAGCATCGAGGTCATGGGCTCGCTCGTTGTGGGCGCGGCCCTCATCGCCGCGTTCATCGCCTGGGAGTCCCGCGTTGAGGCGCCGCTGCTGCCGCTGCGGCTGTTCCGCGATCGCAGCTTCTCCGTGGCCAACATCGTTGGCCTGACCTTCAGCTTCGGCGTGTTCGGGTCCATCTTCATCCTCATCCAGTTTCTGCAGGTCGTGCAGGGCTACACCCCGCTGGGCGCCGGTGTCGCCACCATGCCGTGGACCATGGCCCCCATGGTCATCGCCCCCCTCGCCGGCCTCATCGCGCCACGGGTCGGCACGCGCCTGCTCATCATCGTCGGCCTCACCCTGCAGGCCTTCGGCGTGCTGTGGCTGGCGGTCACCATGTCGGCCGACGTCGAGTACACGACCATGCTGCCCGCCTTCATCGCGGCCGGCATCGGCATGGGCCTCGTCTTCGCCCCGATCTCGACCGCCGTGCTCGCCACCATGAAGAGCGCGGACCACGCGAAGGCCTCCGGAACGAACTCCACGGTTCGCGAGGTCGGCGTCGCCCTCGGCATCGCGGTGCTGACCGCGATCTTCGTCGGAGCGGGCGGCGAGCTCACCCCCGACCTCTACGTCGACGCGGCCAAGCCGGCCGTCTTCGTGGGCGGCCTCGTGCTCGCCCTGGCGGCAGCCCTGGCCCTGCTGCTGCCGTCGGGCAAGGGAGTCGTCGAAGAGAGCTTCTAAGCTCAGAGCATGCGCATAGCGGTAATCGGAGCCGGTGCGGTGGGTGGCGCGTTCGCTGCCCGCCTCGCCGGCTCCGGTCATGCGGTTGCCGTCACCGCTCGTGGGGAGCACCTTGCGGCTATTCAGCAGGGCGGCATCCGTCTTCGCGGAGCGTGGGGGTCGGTCGATGCGGCTGTCAGCGCCTCCCCGGTTCTGACGGAGACCCCCGACGTCGCGATCATCGCCACCAAGGCACAGGATGCGGCAGCCGCCATCCGAGACAACGCCGCCCACCTGCACGGCATCCCGGTTCTCGTCGTGCAGAACGGACTGGAGGGCATCGAGACCGGACGCCGCGAGCTGCCTGCGTCGGTGGTGTCGGGCGGCCTCGCCATGTTCGCGGCCAGCTACCTCTCCCCCGGCGAGATCACCATCACCGCCCCGGGGCCGACCTTCGTTGGCGGCGACGGGGCTGCCTACCTCGCCAGTGTGCTGCCAGAGCTCGAGCTGCAGGTGGTCGCAGACTTCGCCGGTGCGCAGTGGTCGAAGCTCGTCGTCAACCAGGTCAACGCGCTGCCGGCGATCACCGGGCTCAGTGTGCAGCAGACGGTCGCCTCTGATCCGCTGCGCCGCCTTCTGACGCAGAGCATGCGCGAGACAGTGCGCATCGGCCTCGCGTCGGGCGTGCACTTCGAGAGCGTCAGTGGACTCTCGCACGGCCTGCTGCGCGCCTTCGCCGCCGCGCCGCTGTGGATCGGCGAGGCCCTGCCCCGCCTGATGGCACGCCGCA
>JBIIAR010000264.1:0-3782 GCA_044239765.1 Microbacteriaceae bacterium | reverse complement strand
AGCTTTCACCCCGCCATGGTCGCGGTGGGCACCGTGCTCATCGAAGATGTCTGCGTGCCGCGCAGTGCCCTGCCGTCGATGTTCGCCGCAATCGAGCAGATCGGCACGAAGTACGGCATCGAGATTCCGACGGTCGCGCACGCCGGCGACGGCAATCTGCACCCCAACTTCGTCTTCACCCCCGACCCGAGCCAGGAGGGCGGCGTGCCGGCCGTCGTCTGGCAGGCGGCCGATGAGATGTTCCTCGCCGCGATCCGTCTCGGGGGAACGCTCACCGGCGAGCACGGCATCGGCATTCTCAAGAAGCGCTGGCTGCGCGACGAGCTCGGCGACGACCAGTTCGAGCTGCAGCAGCAGGTGAAAGCCGTGTTCGATCCACTGGGAATCCTCAACCCGGGCAAGGTGTATTAACAGGAATACTGCAGGTCGATGCGGTGTTTTTAACCTCGGTTGGGAGTTTCATCCAGATCCCCTGACCAGAAGGACACCATGTCAGACGTAACCCGATCCCGTCGTACCCGTAGCTCGCTGCAGCGCCCCCGCACCGGTGAGGTGCGTGTTCGCGTTGGAGCACTCGGACTCAGCACCCTCGGCGTGCAGGCCATCGGCCGCATCGAGGCCGTCGGCCCCGAGGCGGGCGGCTTCGCCCCCGGCGACCGCGTGGCCTACCGCTTCACCTCAGAGACCCCCGGCCTCAGCCACATCATCGGCGAGCGCGACCTCATCGGCTTTCCGAAGGATGTCGCTATCGAGCAGGCGGCGGCACTTCTCCCCATGGGCCTCATCGCCCGCACCATCGTCAAGCAGCTGCACTCGATCGGCCGGGGCAACCGCGTGTCGGTCGCATCCGACCTCGGCGGCGCCGACGCCTTCGTGAAGGCGTGGGTGCAGCACCTCGGTGCCACCGTCGTCGAGGGGGAGGCCGACGTCGCGGTCACGACAGAGGACTACCGTGCCGCCCGCATGTTCCCCAACAGCCACGGCCTGGCGCAGCTCGCTGCATCCGATGTCTTCCAAGCGGTGCGCCTCGGCGTCTTCGACGGGCTCGAGATCGCCAGCTACCCGCTCAGCGACGCCGCGAAGGCGAAGCTCGCGGTCGAGACGCGCGAGGCCAGCGGCCCCGTCGTGCTTCTTGCTGCGTAACACGGCGACAGCAGACTTAAACTGGCGGCATGACGTTCCTGCCGATCACGAGCTACGACCAGCTGGATGAGGCGGCCAAGGCCGCGAGCGACCACCAGGTCGAAGCCCACGGCGGCCGCATCACCAACATGAAGGCCACTCTGCTCGGCCACGTGCCGAGCTTCAAGGCCTACATGGAGTGGTACACGCTGAAAGACGAGCTCGTGCCCTACATCGGCGAGCGCGCGGTGTCGCTGTTCTCCTACGCGATCTCCGAAGAGAACGAGTGCCTCATCTGCTCGGTGTTCTTTCGCAAGATCCTCATCGACTCCGGGGAAGACGTCGACAACCCGCAGGTCACCGAGACCGAGCAGCTGCTCATGGACTGGGGGCGCCTCATCGCCCGTGACCCGCACGGCATCCCCGACGAGATGTACGCGCGACTCGAGGCGTCGTTCAACCCGAAGCTGCGTCTGATCCTGCTCGCGTTCGCCGGGCAGATGGTCGCCACCAACCTCATCAACACCGTCGGGCGCATCCCGCTTGACGAGGTGCTCTACGACTACCGGGCACCGGGCGATGAGCGCACCGTTTAGCGGCAGGGTCGCGTTCGTCACCGGAGCCGCGCACGGCCAGGGTCGCGCGGTTGCCCTTGCGCTCGCCGCGGAGGGGGCCGACATCGTCGGCTTCGACGTCGCATCCAAGATCGAGTACCCCGCGTACGCGCAGGGCAGCTCTGCGGAGCTCGACTCGCTGCGCGACGAGGTGCAGGCCCTCGGCCGGCGCGCGCTCGTGTTCTCTGGCGACGTGCGCGACGCATCCGCCGTGGATGCCGCCGTCGCCGCGACCATCGCCGACTTCGGCCGCATCGACGTGCTCTTCAACAACGCGGGCATCGTGGCCTACGCCGCCGTCGACGAGATGACTGAGCTCGAGTGGGACTCCATGGTCGACATCAACCTCAAAGGCCCCTTCCTCGTCACCCGCGCCGTCGTTCCGCACATGAAGGCGGCGTCTCGCGGCGTCATCATCAACAACTCGAGCGTGATGGGCCTGCGCGGCGGCAATCGCCTGTCGCACTACGTCGCGTCGAAGCACGGCCTCACCGGGCTGACGAAGGCGTGGGCGATCGAGCTGGCGCCCTTCGGCATCCGCGTGGTCAGCATCCACCCGACGGGCGTGAACACCCCGATGAACGACGGACTCGCCGAGCTCGAGGGGGCGACCGCCATCGAGATCGCCGAGCGCAGCGCGGGCAACCTGCTGCCCGGCGTGCCGTGGATCGAGACGGAGGATGTCGCCGAGCTCGTCCTCTACCTCGCGAGTGACCGCGCCCGCTATGCCACCGGCGCGCAGTTCACGCTCGATGCGGGGCTGCTCACGCGCTGACGGGGCGGAAGACTCGCCGGTACTCCGTGGGCGTCTGGTCGAAGCGCTTAGAGAACTGCGCTCGCAGATGGGTTGCCGTGCCAAGGCCGCTGAGCCTCGCGATCTCGTCGATGTAAAGGTCAGTCGTCTCGAGTAGCTCGCGCGCGCGGGCGAGGCGTTCGGTGGTGATCCACGCGACCGGACTCGTGCCGGTGTGCTCCCGAAAGCGGCGCGTGAAGGTGCGCTCGCTCATCATCGCCCTTGCCGCCATCGACTCCACACTCAGGTGGTCGTCCAGATGATCGGATGCCCAGGCCAGCACCGCCGACAGCGCGTCTCCCTGCGCGAAGACCCGCTGTCGCTCGATGAACTGCGCCTGTCCGCCGAGCCGGGTCGGAGGGGAAACCAGGCTGCGCGCCACGTCGTTCGCCGCGGCGATGCCGAGGTCGCTGCGAATCATGTGCAGGCAGAGGTCGACACCGGCGGCCACGCCCGCCGAGGTGAGCACGCCGTCATCGACGTAGAGCACGTCGGGCTCGAGCCGCACCTTCGGAAAGGCCCCGCGAAAGAGCTCGCTGCGCCGCCAGTAGGTGGTCGCGCGGCGCCCGTCGAGCAGGCCGAGTGCCCCGAAGACGAAGGCGCCCGTGCACATCGCGACCATGCGGGCACCACGCTCGCTGGCACTGAGCAGCGCGGCGGCGAGCCGGGGGTCGATGGTGTCGCTCCTGCTCTCGCGCGCCTCGGTGCCCGGCGCGACGATGACGGTGTCGGCGGTCTCGAGAATCGAGAGGTCGTGCTCGACCGCGGCAGCGAATCCCGCGTTGGTGGTCACAGGCTGTCCGTCGATGCTGCAGATGCGCACCCGGTAGAGAGGGAGGCCCTGCTCGTCGAGGGCGTCATGGAAAGCCTGGCTGGGGATGCCGAGGTCGAAGGCCACCGACCCCTGCAACGCCACAACGGCTATCTCGTGCACGGCATCCACCCTTCTGGCTGAAACGGTCTGGAATCTGGCGGGATAGTTTCGAATGCTGACTATTCAGCCAAACTATGAGCCACCATACTCGAACAATGACCTCCACTGTCGTGAGAACCCGCCGCATCCACCCCGCGTGGATCGTCGCTGTCGTCGCCTTTCTCGCGTTGGTCGGCGCCGCGGGTTTTCGCGCTGCACCGAGCGTGCTCATGCTGCCGCTCGAAGACGAGTTCGGCTGGACCCGCACCCAGCTCTCGCTCGCGGTGACGGTCAACCTGCTGCTCTACGGGCTCATGGCGCCCTTCGCGGCGGCGCTGAT
>JBIIAR010000085.1:0-8301 GCA_044239765.1 Microbacteriaceae bacterium | reverse complement strand
ATCTTCACCCTCGGGCTCGGATTCGCCCTCGGCATCGACTACGCCGGTCGCCTTCTCTTCGACGAGAGCCGCACTCGCGACGGCCTCATCACGCTCGCCATCCTGCTCTTCGTGGCGTTCGGCGCTGGCATCGGCATCGTCTACGCGCTCAGCCGCGGCGAGTCGGGCAGCTATGCCGTGCTGCGCGAGAACCTGCAGGACGACTCGGCCGCGCGGCTCTCTCCGGCGCAGCTGGCGTCTTTTCGCGCACAGCTCGACGAGGTCGACAGGAAGCAGCGCCACATCCGTCTCGGTGTGCAGGATCGCGCTGAGCTGCCGCGCACGCGTGCCGCACTCAACTCGCTCGCCGACCAGTTTCGCGCCGTGCCGCCCGCCGGACTGCAGGCAGTGAGCGCGATCGGCTGGCGCTACGCGTGGGTCTACCTCTGGCGAGGCAACCTGCTTCGCGTGATCGGACCGGTTCTCGCGCTGCTCACCTTCGCGCTCGCCCTCGTCATCTGCATCGCGTCGCGTGCCGACTGGTGGCTTCCCGTGGCGCTCTTCGTCGCCTTTGCCATCAGCAGCCTGCTCGCCCTGACGAGCGCCCGCGCCTCCCTCGCCTCGAAGACCGCGTGGCACGCCGTCTACCTCAAGCAGCGCTCCGAGGTGGAAGACCTGCTCATCGAACTCGAGAAGGCGGCGCGCAAGGGCGTTGCCGGCCTCGGCGACCGCGTAGCCCGTGCCCTGCAGATCCTGCGCGAGCAGCAGCAGTAGAAGGAACCCATGTCTGACCTCTCTCCCCAGCTCTACCCGTCACAGGCTCCGGTCGAGATCACGCAGGGGGCCAACGCGCACCACGGTCCCGCGCAGGAGGCCAACCTCGCCGGCCACAAGAGCAGCCTCATGGTGCCCGCGACCATCGCGTTCATTCTCATCGGCATCACCGGGCTGCTGATCGTGGCGTTCCTCGTGGTCAGCCTCGGCCCCGGCGCGATCGCGATTGCCGGGTTCATGGCGCTGATTCCGCTGACCGTCGTGCTGCTCGGCATCCGCTGGATCGACCGCTGGGAGCCCGAGCCGCGCAGTCTGCTCGTCTTCTCGTTCCTCTGGGGTGCGATCACCTCCGTCTTCGTGGCGCTGCTCGCGAGCCTCGTGGTCGAGGTGCTGCAGCAGGATGCGGGCATCGGCGAGGCGGAGCGCGAGATTCTCGGCGGCGTCATCCAGGCACCGCTCGTCGAGGAGTTCGCCAAGGGGCTCGGAATCCTGCTGATCTTCCTTGCTGCCCGCAAGTACTTCGACGGTCCCGTCGACGGAGTCGTCTACGCGGCGACGATCGCCGCTGGGTTCGCGTTCACCGAGAACATCCTCTACTTCGGCCGCGAGCTCGTCGAGGGCGGCACGCTCGGCGGCGCCATCGGCATCTTCGTCGTTCGGGGGGTCATGTCGCCGTTCGCCCACGTGATGTTCACCATCTGCACCGGCATCGCCATCGGCATCGCGACGCGACGCACCGGGGTCGCGGGCGGCATCCTCGCCTTCTTCCTCGGCCTGATCCCCGCGATGCTGCTGCACGCTCTCTGGAACGGCGCCAGCTATGTCGTCGGCGACGCCTTCCTCATCTACTACGTCATCGTGCAGATCCCGCTGTTCGTGGGCGCGATTGTGCTCGTCGTGCAGCTGCGTAAGGCAGAGACCCGCACGACCCGCGAGCGGCTCTCTGAGTACGCGGCAGCCGGCTGGTACAACCCCGACGAGATCGTCGCACTCGCCACTCCGGCGGGCCGCCGGCAGGCACTTGCCTGGGCGAGGGCGCGCGGACTCCACCTCGTCATGAAGGGCTACATCATCGACTCGACGAAGCTGGCCTTCATTCGCCAGCGCCTCATCAGCGGCCGTGCAGCCGAGGGCGCGCAGGTGGAGGAGGCGGCGATGCTCGCCGCCATCGTCGCGCGCCGCGCGGCGCTGACCCCGCCGACCTACTAGCGCGCCGCGCGCCTGTACCGTCCAGCCACTCTCCTGCCCCGAATTGCTCCTCCCGTCCTCTCGAGCAGCAATCTGGGACAGGAGATTGCGCGCCTCATCCGTTGAGAGCTTCGTGCACCCGTTGGATGGTCTCCGCCGGGGCCACGTGGATGCCTCGCGCCCGCACGCGCACAACCTCCCACTTCGCCGCGATCGCCCGGTCAATGCGGCTGATGTCTCGCTCGTACTGCGCCGTCGATGTGCGGTGCTGGTCGCCGTCATACTCAACGATCACCCGGGCGGCACGGTAGACCATGTCGAAGCGGCCGATCCACCTTCCTCGGGCGTCGAACAGCTCCTGATTGAGCTCGGGTTCGGGAAGGCCGGCTCGAATCAGCAGGAGGCGCAGTGCAGTCTCCATTGGTGACTCCGCCCCCTGCCGTACCTGAGCCGCCGCCCGCCGTGCGCGGCGAGCCCCGTGGGCGCGACTGGCGCGGCACCCGAGCCGAAGAGCGTCCAGGGAAATCCAGGGGCGAAGGTCGTGGGGGTCGAGCTTCGCCGGGTCGAGTACAAGGGCGTCACCCACTGCGACAAGGTCGTCCTCGGTCAGGAGGGTGGCGAGCTCGAGGAACATCGTCACCGGCTCAGAGAGCGGAAGGCCACCTCGCACTATTGCGACTCCTACGGATGACTGGTGGCCGACGACGCCGGCACCACGGTGAGCGTTGTGCGGCCACGGTGTCGCCACGTGCAGCGTGTCATCTGTGGCGGGCAGCGGCAGGGGCCAGAGCCTCGCGGCGGTGACGTGGCTGAAGCGATCACTAGGGCGCAGCAGTGGAGCGAAGGCCAGAGCCCTGTCGGCGGCCGAGGCCGAGCGCACTCCGTGGAAGGGCCGTTCAAGGTCGGGACCCCGCAGTCGACCGTAGGCAATTCCTGCCGCGCGTGCATCGCGGATACGGAACGGCTCGTCGCTAAAGGGGCTCGACAGGGGGACGCGGGGCATGCGCCCGAGGATGCCGAGTGTTCCGGAGCGTTCGCGTGCGGTATCCACACCCCACCTTCTTGCCTCAATGTGCTGAATCTTGTGCTCAGAACGGCAGATTGGGGCAGGAAAGTGAGGGGCCGCGGGCCGCGGCCGCCTAGCGCGCGAAGGCCGCGAAGAGCCCGAAGAGCTGCGGCAGCCCCCAGATCAGCAGGAAGGCGATGATCGTGATGAGCGCGCCGACCGACCAGCCGCGCTTGAGCCGCTGGCCCTGCGGGGCGACGAAGTTGGCCGCGAAGCTGCCGACGTTCTCGTCGACATAGCGGTCGGTCTGCGAGAGGGTCTTCGCTCCGACGGTATCGACGATCTGGAAGAGCCGCTGGTAGACGCCGGGGTGCGCAGAGGGAAACGGCGTCGCGGAGTAGACGAACATCCAGTCGTCCACGATCTCGACGTCGAAGGGTGCGGCATTGTCGATGAGCAGCGCCATGAGGTCAGGGGTGAAGACGTAGAGCGCGTCGCGCTCGTACTGCTTGGGGCAGTAGAGAGTGAAGTACTCGTTGAAGTTGCCCTCGAGGCTGAGGATCTGGTTCTTGTCGAAGTAGGCGGGCAGGTTGGTGCCGCCGAAGAGTCCGTTGTTGGCCTTCGAGTCGAGCACCATGTTGGGCAGGCGGCGGTCGAGGTGCAGGGCCATGAAGCCCCAGTTGTGCGTCGACCGGTTCTTGCCACTGCCGGTGGAGTACTGGTAGTTGCCGATGTCGAGGTAGCGGTCGCTGGCAGAGCGCAGGTGGTTGAGCGCCTTGCGACTGTCGCCCTGGTTGAAGATCGCGCCCGGGTACTGCGGGTTGTCGTCGACGGGGGAGAAGATCATGCCGTTCGCCGCGGCGAAGGTCTCGAGGCGGTACCAGGTCTCCCAGTTGCGCCCCTTGAGCACGCCGCGCACGATGGCGACGACCGCGACCGCAAGCAGGCCGATGAACAGCGCCGGGAACACTGATCCGATCACACCCACCGGGTTGAGGCCGTCCTGCATGCTCACGACCGAGATGCCGATGAAGGTGCCGGCGAAGCTGAGGATCAGCCCGCCGAAGACGAGGCCGACAACCACGAGCCCGACGACGGTGGCGACACTGACCACCGCCCACGGCTTGCCCGCGGCTTTGGCGGCCGCCTTGTAGGCGTCCACCTGCTGCTTCGGCACGGGATAGAGCAGGGCGCTGTAGTCGACTACTCGGTTCACCGCTTCATGCTGACATACACAGGGCTTAAAGACTCATCGCCCAGCGGTGCGGCATAGCCTGCAGCTCTTCTGGGCGACGAGTTGTTCTGGCTTAGGTCTACTCCTGCGCCGCGCACCGCGCAATACCCCCGTTGCCAAACCGCGTAGAATTGCTAGTCGGCTTTCGAGGGGTGATGTGCGTGAATTCTGCTGAGTTGGCAGGCGAGAAGGCTTATGTCGCAGCGCTCTACGCGCGGCTCGATCAGCTGCGCGAGGCGGCGCAGGGCGAGCTTGAGGCGGTGCGTCGCACCAATCAGGGCGGCACCCACCAGAACCGCTCAGAGCGGGATGCCTTCGCCCGCATCTACGAGGACCGCGTCAACCAGCTCACCGAGATCGACGAACGGCTCGCCTTCGGCCGCCTCGAGCTCATCGACCAGTCCGAGGACCGCTTTCGCTACATTGGCCGCATCGGCCTGCGCGATGAGGAGCAGCGCCCGCTGCTGCTCGACTGGCGGGTGCCGCAGGCGCGCGCCTTCTACCAGGCGACCGCGGCGACGCCGCTGGGAATCCGCGCGAGGCGGCACCTGCAGAGCAAGGGCCGCGAGATCATCGGCATCGACGACGAGATCTTCGACCGCGCTCTGCTGGAGGGCGACACCTCTTCACTGCAGGGCGAGGCCGCTCTGCTGGCGGCACTGACCACGCAGCGAACCGGCCGCATGGGCGACATCGTGGCGACCATTCAGGCGGAGCAGGACCGCATCATCCGCTCTGATCTGCGAGGCGTGCTCGTCGTGCAGGGCGGGCCGGGAACCGGCAAGACCGCCGTTGCACTGCACCGCGCCGCGTACCTGCTCTACTCGCACCGCGACCGTCTGGCGAGCAGCGGCGTGCTCATCGTGGGGCCGAGTCGATCATTCCTGCGGTACATCGAGTCGGTGCTGCCCTCGCTCGGCGAGACCGGTGTTGTGCTCGCGAGCGTCGGGCAGCTCTTTCCGGGCATCGACGCGACGACGGACGACGCCGCGGCGACCGCACAGCTCAAGGGCAGCCACGAGATGGTCGGCCTCATCGCGCGCGCGGTGCGCAGCCGCCAGCAGGTGCCAACCGAGCCGCAGACGGTCGAGGTGAACAACGAGACGCTCGTCGTCGAGCCGGAGCTGATCCGTGCGGCGATGAACCGCGCGTGGGAGACCCGCAAGCCGCACAACATCGCGCGCGCGACCTTCAACAAGGCGGCACTCAACTCGCTGGCGCGCTCTCTCGCCGAGCAGCTGCGGGAGCGCGGCAACACGATCGACGAGCAGGACCAGCGCTACCTGCGCGATGACCTGCGCAACAGCTACGACGTCAAGGTCGTGCTCAACACGGCCTGGCTGCCGCTGACCCCGCAGAAGCTGCTGCAAGACATCTACGCGCGCCCGCAGTGGCTTGAGACGATCACCCCCGGCTGGAGCGCCGAGAGGCGCGCCCTGCTGCGCCGTGATCGCGATCAGGCCTTCACCATCAGCGACGTTCCGCTGCTCGACGAGGCCGCCGAGCTGCTCGGCGAGGTCGAGACCCGCAACGACGCCGCCCGCAAAGAGGAGCAGCGGCAGCGCAAGCGCGACATCGAGAACGCCGAGCAGGCGATCCGCAACATGGATGTCGAGGGCTTCATCAGCGCCGAGAGCCTCGCCGGCGGCTTCGAGCCGATCAGCGAGCGCTCGACGACCGCTGAGCTCGCGGCCACCGACCGCACGTGGGCCTACGGCCACATCGTCGTCGACGAGGCGCAGGAGCTCTCGCCGATGCAATGGCGGCTGTTGCAGCGCCGCGGGCCATCGAAGTCGTTCACCGTCGTCGGTGACGTTGCGCAGGCATCCGCCGCAGCCGGTGCCACGACCTGGCATGACGCGGTCGGCTCCTTCGGGGCCGACAACTGGCGCCTCGAGGAGCTGACGGTCAACTACCGCACGCCCGCGCAGATCGCGGCCGCCGCTGAAGATATGGCCGAGGCCCACGGACTGCGTGTCACGCGCTCGAGCTCGGTGCGTGAGAGCGAGTGGCCCGTCGCCATCCACACGACAACGGATGTCGCCTCCGCTCTGCGCGACGTCATCGCCGCAGACCGCGAGATCGATGCAACCGGAACGATCGCGGTCATCGCGAGTGCGTCGCAGGTCGACGACCTGCTCGCGTCGTCGCGGCTCGGTGAGCTCGCTGCCCGGGGTGCGGCCGGCCTCAGTCGACCGATTGCCTTCATGACGCCGACCGACGTCAAGGGCCTCGAGTTCGACACCGCGATCATCGTCGAGCCGTCGCTCATCGTCGACGAGATCGAGCGCGGCGCATCCGCGCTGTATGTGGCGATGACGCGGCCGACGCAGCGACTGCACATCGTGGCCTCGAGGCCGCTTCCGCACGGTCTGTAGGCGCACGCCCCCGGAATGGGGTGCCGAATTGCGCCCAAACCCTCCGCACTGGGGGTACTCGGTGCGGGTGCGCTGGGCCACAGTGGAGGGTGGAGCACCACCCCTTTCCCGCCCGATTTTTCTGAGGGACACCATGATGACCGACGGCGACGTCTCGGCACCGGACCGTTCCGGTGACCTGACAGCGTCGACGGGAGACACCGTCGCGGCTCAGGCAGCGATTCTCGAGCTACTGCACGCGCAGGGCGAACTGGCGCCGCGCTCCGCGGTGGCCCGAGTGTTCGGCATGAGCCCGCTCAGCCACGAGACGCACGCGCTCTACCGCGGCGTCGTCGGCGAGATCGAGGTGGGCGAGGCGCTCGATCGCCTTGGCCCAGAGTGGGCGGTGCGTCACGCGCTGCCGGTCGAGGCGGGGCTCGGCGACATCGACCACCTGGTGATCGGTCCGGCTGGTGTCTTCATCATCGCCACCAAGAACCACAGCGGACTCAACGTCTGGGCCTCGCAGCGCACCCTCATGGTCGCGGGGGTGCGGCAGCCGCACATTCGCAACATGGAGTATGAGATGGGCAGCGTCGAGCGCATCCTCTCCGCGGCCTCGGGCAGCGCCGTCGAGGTGTCGGGAATTCTCGCGGTCGTGGCGGCGAAGAGCCTCGTCGTTCGCGAGAAGCACCGGGATGTCGCCGTGCTCGCCGCCTCCCACCTGGTCACCTGGCTGCAGCGCCACAAGCGCGTGCTCAGCGCAGAGCAGGTCGCGAGCATCAGCACGGCAGCCTCCCGCGCCTCGACCTGGAGTGACGTCGAACCGGTCGCCGCGCCGCCGCTGCTCGTGCGCGAGCAGTTCGAGGCCCTGCGCTCTGAGGTGCGTCACGCCTGGCGCGTGCAGATGACCTGGGCCATCGGCACCACGGTGGTCGGGGTTGGTGCCTTCGCCGGCATCACGTACGCGATTCTCATGAATGCGATCGGATCCTTCGGCTTCTAGGCGTGAGGGTGCAAGCTGGCATCGTGAGAAGACTGCTGCCGTTCGCGCCCTACGTCATCGTCGGCCTCGTTCACCTCGGCACCCTGGTGGCTGGCGAGGGTACCGGCTCGAGCATCACCAAGCTGCTTCTCATGCCCGCGCTGCTGGCGGCGGTGCTGTGGGCCCTGCGGCTTCGGCGCAGCGACCTTCTCGTGTTCGCCGTGCTCGGCATCCTGTTCTCGTGGGCAGGTGACGGCCTGATCGAGTCGCCTGGCGACGTGGGCTTCCTGCTCGGCCTCGGCGGCTTTCTGCTCGCGCATGTCGCCTACCTCGTGCTCTTTCTGCGGCCGCTGCGCGAGCGGCGGATCCCGTGGTTCGCCGCCGCCTACGCCCTCTGGTGGGTGATCCTGGTTCTCTACCTCGCACCCCACATCGGGGTGCTGCTGGTTCCCGTTGCCGTCTACGGGCTGGCGCTGGCGGCGTCGAGCGCGGCCGCCCTCGCGACGAACCGCCACGCGGCGCTCGGCGCACTCGCCTTTCTTCTCAGCGATACGCTGCTGGCCTTCAAGCTCTTTCTGCCCGGCTGGGACTTCTACCCGATAGATGTCGTCATCATGACGCTCTACATCGCCGGTCAGGGCCTCATCGCTTACGGGGTCGCTAGCCGCGGCTACAGGTTCCCGAGCCCACCTCTGCAGTGAGCGCTGGGGCCCGCGCGGCCACGGGGTCGAGCTCCGCCATCGTCATGGCGTAGCCGACGTTGGCGGTGTTGGCCGCC
>JBIIAR010000148.1:0-6193 GCA_044239765.1 Microbacteriaceae bacterium | reverse complement strand
AAAACAACGCCCGTAACCTCGCCATCGAGGGTGAGCAGGGGGCCGCCGGAGTCGCCGACCTCCACCGTGGTCGCGAGCGTGTAGACCTCGCGGTTGTTCTGGCTCGAGCGGTAGATGTCGAAGACCTTCGCCGTGTCGACGCTGAGCACCTCGGCGGGGGTGGTCACGAAGGGGCCGCCGAAGGGGTAGCCGTTGACGACCCCCTTGTCGCCGTCGGCCGCGGTGTCGGTGAGGGTGAGCGGCGGTGCGCTGAGGCCGGGCACGGCGATGACCGCGAGGTCGTCGATCGGGTCGAAGTAGACGATGGTTCCGCTGAGCGCCTGCCCGCCGGGTGTCTCGATGATGGGCTCGGTCACCCCGGCGAGAACGTGGGCGTTGGTGATGACGCGGTCCGCGGCGACCACGAAGCCGCTGCCCGCCTGGTTCTGGCCGCACTCGCTCGCGGTTCCGGTGATGCGCACGACCGACTGGGCAGCCTCGGTCAGGGCGGGGGAGCCGGTGTCGACGTTCGGCAGGGTGGGAGGGTTGACGATGCCGCCGAGGGCCTCGGTGATAGCCGGAAGGCCGTCCTGCACGAGAAGCGAGCGAATGCGCCCGACTAGCGTCTCGACCGGGTCGGGTGTGACGAGCGCGATGACACGCAGCACCGTCGAGCTGGCGATCGTTCGCGAGAGGGAGGGCAGGCCGAGCCCGACCGCGCTCGACGCGAGCAGCCCGACGACGAGCGACGCCGCCACGAAGCTGACGGCCGCGCCGAGCACGCGGTCGGCGAGACGCACCGCCCGCTGCTTCACGCTGCCGCGAAATCGCACCCCGAGCGTGGCGCCGAGCGCGTGGCCGCCGAGCACGAGAAAGACGCTGGTCGCCACGACGGCAACGATGCGCCAGGTGGAGCCGGGCACCCAGCCGCCGATGACGGGCGCGACGAAGAAGGCGATGATCGCTCCGACAACCACGCCGGCGAATCCGGCGATGGCGCGAACGAATCCAGTGCGCCAGCCGTGCACGGCATAGGCGATCAGCACGCCCAGCAGGGCGAGGTCGAACAGCCAGGTCACGATCACGGGTGCCTCCGCATCCGAGACTAGGTCACACTGGATACATGACGAACCCCACTTTCGCTCTCAACGACGGCCGCACGATTCCCGCTATCGGGCTTGGCACCTACGGACTCCGCGGTGAGGATGGCATTGTCGCCATCGGCACGGCCATCGACGCCGGCTACACCCTGCTCGACACCGCCCTCAACTACGAGAACGAGAAGGAGGTGGGCGAGGCGATCCGCCGCTCTGGTCGCGACGACCTGCTGGTCACCAGCAAACTGCCCGGACGCCACCACGGCTACGACGAGACCCTCGCCAGCTTCGACGAGACGACCGCCAACCTCGGCCTCGACCACGTCGACCTCTACCTGATCCACTGGCCGCTGCCGCAGGTCGACAAGTACGTCGAGTCGTGGAAGGCCATGATCGAGCTGCAGAAGCAGGGGCGCATTGGCAGCATCGGCGTGAGCAACTTCACCGTCGACTACCTCGAGCGCCTCGAGGCCGAGACCGGCGTGCTGCCGGCCGTCAACCAGATTGAGCTGCACCCGCGCTTCAGCCAGCCCGAGCTGCGGGCCTTTCACGCATCCAAGGGCATTGTCACCGAGAGCTGGAGCCCCCTCGCGCGCCGCAAGGAGGTGACCGGCGAGCCCGTCATCGAGTCGATCGCCGCCGCCCACGGCAAGACGCCGACGCAAGTGGTGCTGCGCTGGCACCACCAGCTGGGCGCACTTCCGATCCCCAAGTCGGGCAACGCCGAGCGCCAGGCCGAGAACCTGGCGATCTTCGACTTCGAGCTCTCTGACGATGAGATCGCGCAGGTCGGCACCCTGGAGTCCGAGCGTCTCTGGGGCGGCGACCCGGTCACGCACGAGGAGTTCTAGGCACTGCTGCCAGCCTCCACACACGTTGCGCGGAGGGTTCGCCCAGCACAGCGGGTGACAGTGGGTGCATGGTCAGCAACACGGGCAACGGCATCGAGCGGGCAGAGATGTCGCGCATCGCCCGCGTGGAGCACGTTGGGCAAGCCGCGCTGGTCATCAGCATTCTCGCCCTCGCCAGCGCGGTCTTCCCCGAGACCCGCGAGATGGCGTGGATGCCCGCTCTTCCCGCGGTCGTGATCGCCGTCTGCGTTCTCGGCATGGGCGTCGGCCGCAAGCGCTACGCCACCGCCGCGCTCATGCTGGGCTGGTTCTCGTTCGCCTACTCCTTCGCTCTGATGCTCTGGGGCTAGCCAACCGCTTTCTGGAAGGCCGTCAGCGCCTCACCGCTGAACAGCACGAATGTCACGACCTCGATGTGCGTGTCTGTTGACCTGATGGCCTCGACCGCAATGCGCGCCGCATCCTCTATCGGCCAGCCGTAGACGCCCGCACTGATCGCCGGAAAGGCGACGGATGCTGCGCTGAGCTTGTCGGCAAGCTCCATCGACGCGACGTAGCAGCTCGTCAACGTCGCGGAGCGATCCTCGTCGGTCGAGTACACCGGCCCGACGGTGTGGATGACCCACTTCGCCGGCAGGTTGCCCGCGTTGGTCGATACCGCCCGGCCCGCCGGCAGCCCGTCGGGAAACTGGGCTGCCCGCAGCCGCCGTGTCTCGGCGAGGATCGTGGGGCCGCCGGCTCCATGGATGGCGCCATCGACGCCGCCCCCGCCCAGCAGTGAGCTGTTGGCGGCGTTGACGATCGCATCCGCTCGGAATTCCGTGATGTCGCCGCGCAGAAGATCGATTCGAGTGCCCATGTCGAGACGGTACGTCAGCGTGCTTGGGAATTCTGGCGGTTGACTCACTGGTTGCGCCTATGTACAGCACAGGCTGGCAAGCTGTTCTTAGAGCAGCACCTACTGCCTCGCGACCGGAGACCCGAATGACCATCGAACCGCCCATTGGGCTTGTGCCTCCGGAGCCGCGCCCGCAGTTCGCGCCGATGCCGCAGCCGGTTGCCCCCGAGCCCCGACGCCCGATGCGCCGCGGCGCGCTCATCGCGACCGCGGCCGGTGCCGCGCTGCTGCTCGCCGGTGCAGGCATGCTCGGCCACGGGCTCTGGGCGCTCAACGACAGCGTCAACGCGCGCGCGGGCGAGATTGACCTCGGTCGCGCCGGTCACACGCTTCCGCTGCCGCAGGTTGCCTCAGAGAACGACCTCGACGTCACTGCCGCGACCGCGACCGAGACCGTCGGCGTCGTCACGATCCTCACCGACCTCTACTACGACGACCAGTCGCAGGCGGCGGGCACCGGCTCGGTGCTTACCAGCGACGGCACCGTGCTCACCAACAACCACGTCATCGAGGGCTCCACCTCGATCGAGGTCACCGTCGAGTCCACTGGCGAGACCTACGACGCCATCGTGCTCGGCACCGACAAGACCAAGGATGTCGCCCTGCTGCAGCTGCAAGACGCCGAGGGCCTCGACACGGTCGAGCTCAACCTCGACGAGCCCGACGTCGGCGACGAGGTGCGTTCGATCGGCAACGCGCTCGGCACCGGCGACCTCGTGACCGCGACCGGCGAGGTCGTCTCGCTGGGGGAGTCCCTCGCAATCAGCGACGGCTACGGCAACGCCTACGAGGAGCTCGAGAACCTCATCGAGGTCGACGCGGATGTCGTCAGCGGCGACTCCGGCGGCCCGCTGATCGACGAGAACGGCGAGGTCATCGGCATGGTGACCGCGGCATCCAGCGGGGGAAGCGACATCAGCGGTTTCGCGGTCACCATCGCGGATGCCATGGAGGTCGTCGACCAGATCAACGACGGCGACGAGTCGGGCACCGTCAACATCGGCCCCACTGCCTTCATGGGTGTGACCCTTGCCGAGGTGCAGGACCAGGGCGGCGTCACCCTCGAGGGCACCATCGACGACACCCCCGCTGACAAGGCCGGGCTCAAGAAGGGCGACACGATCCTCACCTTCAACGGGGTGGGCGTCGCGACCGTGGAAGAGCTCAAGGCCGAGGTTGCGAAGCTCGAGCCGGGCGACGTGGTCGAGATCACCTACACGGATTCGAATGGCGTGGGCCAGACGGCCGAGCTGACGCTCACCGAGGGGCCCGCTTAAGCGAACGTCTTGATGAGGATGAAGCCCACGATGCTGAAGATCACCGCGACTCCAACTAGAGCCGCGGCGCCGATGAGCACGAAGTCGCGGGTCGATAGGCCGAGCTTGAGACGGCGGCCTCCCTCTGCGATCGGTGCGGCGGAGTCGGTGGCCCGGCGGTCATCCGCGTAGTAATCGGTCTGGGCTATTGCCTTGGCTCCAACGACGTCGCGAATGCGGCCGATGCGCTGCCAGGTCGCGGCGCTCGTCGTGTCGAAGGGCTGTGTCGAATAGACGAAGAGCATGTTGTCGACCACCTCGACATCGAAGTCACCGGTCTCGTCGATCAGCAGCGCCATGAGGTCGGGCGTGAAGATGTAGAGCGCGTCGCGCTCATAGCCCTTCGGCGCGTACAGCGTGAAGTGCTTCTGAAAGTCGCCCTCGAGCGCGAGCTTCTGCCCGCCGCCGATCATCATCGGAATGCTCGACCCGTTGCGCTTCGAGTCGAGCACGAGCTGGGGCACGGCGCGCTCCAGCGTGATCGCGATGTAGCCGTAGGTTTTCACCGCGCTGGTGTCGTAGCTGGCGGTGACTGTCCAGCCGTCTTTCTCGGTGGTCTGTGACCCGCCGACCCGACCGGAGATCGTGCCGACCTCGATCGTCTCGTCGCGAAACACGTCGGTCACGGTTGCGTTCTGCAGGTACTCAAAGACGGCTCCGCCGAAGCGAGGATGCCCGCCTTCTTTCGCATACGCCATGCCGTTGGCAGCGGCGAAAGCCTCTGCTCCGCCGCCCAGCGCTGAGGTATCGAGGTACATGGAGCCGAGGCTACTCGCTGGTCAGGCAGACTAGTCGTATGGTCACAGGTGAGCTCAAGTCCCAGGTCGACAAAGTCTGGGACGCCTTCTGGTCTGGCGGCATCGCCAACCCCATGGAAGTGATAGAGCAGATCACCTATCTGCTCTTCATCAAGCGCCTGGACGACCTGCACCTGCTGGCCGAGAGCAAGGCGAATCTGCTCGGCTCGCCCATCGAGAACCCCGTCTTTCCTGACGGCATGGATGACACCGGCCGCCGCCCGCGACCCTATGGCGACCTGCGCTGGTCGCACTTCACCCACTTCGCCCCGGCTGAGATGTTCGAGGTAGTGCGCGACAACGTCTTCCCCTTCATGCAGCGCATCGGCGCAGAGGGGTCGAGCTTCTCGGCGAGCATGAAAGACGCCCGGTTCACCATCCCGAGCGCCGCCCTGCTCGCGAAGGTGGTCGACCTGCTCGAGCACATCCCCATGGAGGATCGCGACACCAAGGGCGACATCTACGAGTACATGCTCAGCAAGCTGTCGACCGCGGGAACGAACGGGCAGTTCCGCACGCCGCGCCACATCATCCGGCTCATGGTCGACATGATCGCGCCGAAGCCGGGGGACCGCATCATCGACCCCGCGGCGGGCACCGCGGGCTTCTTGGTCGAAGCTGGCGAGTACATCCGCGAGCACTATCCAGATATTTGGCAGGATGCCGCCAGCCGCGACCACTTCAACATCTCTGCCTTCACCGGCTTTGACTCCGATGCCTCGATGTCGCGTATTGCGAGCATGAACATGCAGTTGCACGGAGTCGAGAATCCGACCATTCAGCGGCGCGATTCGCTCGCCGAAGAGCACTACGACCCTGCGGTCGAGGGTCAGTACTCAATCGTGCTCGCCAACCCACCCTTCGCCGGCAACCTCGACTACGAGACCACTGCGAAAGACCTCCTGCAGGTCGTCAAGACGAAGAAGACTGAGCTGCTCTTCGTAGCGCTCATCGTGCGACTGTTGAAGAACGGCGGCCGCGCCGCGGTGATCGTTCCGGACGGCGTGCTCTTCGGTTCGTCGAACGCCCACAAGGCACTGCGGCGCATGCTGGTCGAAGACCACAAGCTGGATGCGGTCGTGAAGCTGCCAAGCGGCGTCTTCAAGCCCTATGCGGGAGTCTCGACTGCAATCCTCTTCTTTACGAAGACCAACTCGGGCGGAACCGACGGCGTCTGGTTCTACGACGTGCAGGCCGACGGCTTCACCCTCGACGACAAGCGCACCCCCACTGCATCCTCGGATCTGCCCGACGC
>JBIIAR010000263.1:0-3794 GCA_044239765.1 Microbacteriaceae bacterium | reverse complement strand
CATCTCGATCGCGATCCTGCTCGTCTTCTCGGCCATGGCGGTCTTCAGCGGCAAGTTCGACGCGGCGTCGCTGTTCAACATCGTCCCAGACCCGGGCCAGACGGCGTTCCTGCCGCACGGCGTCGTGCCGATCCTGTTCGCTCTGCCCTTCGCCATGTGGTTCTTCCTCGGGATCGAGGAGCTTCCGCTCGCCGCCGAGGAGTCGCACAACCCCGCGAAAGACATTCCCCGGGCCGGATTCATCGCCCGCGGAACCCTCATCGTCACCGGTGTGCTCGTGCTCGTTCTCAACACCGGCGTCATCGGCGCGGAGGCGACGGGCACCTCGCTCGAGCCGCTGCTCGACGGATTCCGCGCCATCGTCGGCGACCAGGGCGCGGCGATCCTCGCGCTATTCGCCCTCATCGGTCTTCTCGCCTCACTGCAGGGAATCATGTTCGCCTACGGGCGCAACATGTACTCCCTCTCGCGGGCGGGCTACTACCCGAAGTTCTTCTCGCTCACCGGCAAGCGCCAGACCCCGTGGGTCGCGCTCATCGTCGGCGCGGTCATCGGCTTCATCGCCCTGATCGTGCTCGACCTGCTCGCGAACGTGGAGGGTGTGGGTGCGGTAGCCGGCGCCATCATCCTCAATATCGCGGTCTGGGGCGCAGTCGTCGCGTACTTCATGCAGATGCTGGCCTTCATCATCCTGCGCAGGAAGTTCCCGAACGCTGAGCGGCCGTACAAGAGCCCGTGGGGCCTGCCGGGCGCCTACATCGCGGCGATCATCGCGGCCCTCGTCTTCGTGGGCTTCCTGCTCAACCCGACGTTCCAGCCGGCGATCATCGCGATCGCCATCGTCTACGTGCTCATCTTCGTCGGGTTCGCGGTCTACGCGCGGCACCGTCTCGTGCTCTCGCCCGAGGAGGAGTACGCCCTCAGCGGCGGACTGCACCGTGAGCCAGAGGACACCACGCACACCTCGTAGTCACGACACCACTGAGCGGGCTCCCGGTTCGGGGGCCCGCTTCGTGCTTAAAGGGCGAGCACGAGAACCGCCGCCACGAGATGCCGACGCCGAGCGACACGAGGCGCTGGTGCCAGAGCAACGTCGCCAGCGAGGCCCAGGGGGTGATCAGAGACCCGGCGTTCGTGCCGATGAGCAGAGCCGCGAGGCGGGTCGGGGAGCCCGCAACGGGCTCCAGCGCGAGGTAGGCAGGCAGGTTGTTGGCGAGATTGCTGCCGACCGCCCCGGATGCGGCGAGGCGCAGCAGACCGGCCGCGTCATCCGTGCGTCCTGCCGCTGTTTCGAGCAGAGCTGCGAGGCCCAGCGAGTGCCCCGCCTGCACCACGAGAAACAGGCCGGACGCCAGCAGCTCGATCTGCCACGGCAGCAGCGAGAAGCGCAGCACGGCACGGCGCCGCACGGCGAAGAAGCCGAGCAGCACGAGCGCGGCGGCAACGGCCGGGATCCAGACGGCGACCCCAGAGACCAGTGCCGGCAGCAGCAGTGCGACCACAACCGCGCTGGCCCAGAACAGCACCCGGTCGTCGGGAGCATGGCGCTCGTCGGGAGTGTACCGCACGCGCAGCTCGCGCCGGTAGATGCCGAAGAGCAGCAGGCACGGCACCACGATCGCGACGAGGGCAGGCAGCGCCATGAGCCGGGCGAAGTCGAGCGGGGTGTAGCCGGGCAGCTCGTGCTCGGCCAGCAGGTTGGTGAGGTTGCTGACGGGCAGCAGCAGGGATGCCGTGTTGGCCAGCCACACCGTCGTCAGAGCGAAGGGCAGCGGCGACAGCCCCGCATGTCGCGCCAGAATGACGACGACCGGCGTGAGCAGCACGGCTGTCGTGTCAAGCGAGAGAAAGACCGTACAGACGACAGCCAGCGCGACGACGAGCAGCCAGAGCACCCAGGCACGGCCGCGACCGACCCGGGCCGCGAACTGCGCCACCACTCGAAACAGCCCTGCCTCGGCGGCGAGCTCGGTGACCACGGTGATCGCGACGACGAAGAGCAGCACGGGCCAGACCCGTTCGGCCACCGCGAGGGCGTCGGCAGAAGAAAGCACTCCGGTCACCACGAGAACGAGCCCGACGACGAGAAGTGCAGCACCGACGATGGCCGATCTCATGCCTGCGTTCCTCCCGTCAATCCCCGAGTGGGGCCAGCTTCGAACGGTACCGTTGAACCATGCGAAAGTTCATCTTCAGCACGACTGTTCTCGGTGCCCTCTTCGGCGGGTGGAGCACGGTGCAGGCCACCCGCAAGGGGCCTCGCGACTGGCGCCTCATTCTCATGTGGCTCAGCTGGGGCCTGACCGTGGCAATCGCCGTCGGCACTGTCGCAGAGAACGCGAAGACCGGGGAGCTAGAGGACTGATTCGCTGAGCGATGCTAGCGTTTCATTCCAATGACTGACACTGGCCTTCCGCCCGACATGCCGGGACCCGCGCAGCCCAACTACGGGGCCGCGCCACAGCCGCCCGTGCCGTCGCAGCCGGTCTACGCGCCGCCCGTCTACCAGCAGCCGCAGTATCCATATCCGGTGCAGTCCACCGGCATGAGCACGGGGGCGAAGGTCGGCCTCGGCGTCGGGCTCGGCTGCCTTGGCCTTATCGTCATCCCGATCGTGATCATCGCACTCATCGGCGCAACGACCACCACCAGCTCCGGCTATGAGCCCTGGGACCCGACGAGCCAGCCCGAGGACGACACGGGCACCGGTAACGGCAACACCGTCGGCTCGGTCGAGGCGCAGTGGAAGTCCGGGGCCGACTGGCTCACTCCCCCCGCCGGCGAGACCGCCCCCAGCCCCTTCATGGCTGACTTCTCAACTCCGGAGCAGTACCTCAACTACGCCATGGGCGAGTACGCCATCGAGGTCGTCTTCACCGACGACCCCACCTACAACTGCGGCTTCTCGAAGGCCACGGCGCAGCCCGACTGGGTTATCGGCTGCTACAACCCCGACTACGGCGAGACGATCTTTCTGTGGTGGGGGCCCGAGGCGGCCGACGACATGAAGGCGCTCATCCTTCTGCACGAGTACTCGCACTACTACCAGAACTACTACTACTTCGACGCGACCCGGTCAGCAGCCGACGCCGACCTCTTCGACGACCCGACCTTCGTGCAGGAGGTCTGGGAGACCGACGCCACCTGCCGCGTCTACGACGACTGGCACTACACGAACCTCGAGTACCTCGACAGCTACACGGTCTCGCCCTGCGGCGACACCGGCTGGGGTCCGCACTGGTTCGAGAATGAGCTGCTCGAACGCGGAGTGCAGGTCACCGACTACTAGTCGTGCGTCCCCGTGGCGGCGAGGCCAACACCCAGCCCGATCATCGCGACGCCACCGACGACGCCGAGGTTGCTCAGGCGCTTCGGCGAGCGCCCGAACCACTGGCGGGCGGCCCCGGCGCCCAGGGCATAGAGGCTGTCGAAGATCATGCCGAGGGCGATGAAGATCGCGCCGAGCACGAGCATCTGCACACCGAGCGGGGTGTCATTGTGCACGACGAACTGCGGCAGAATCGCGAGAAAGAAGACGATGGTCTTCGGGTTGGTGACGCCCACGACGACACCCTCGAGCACAGAGCGCAGGGCGCCGATGGGCTTGACCTCGCCGAGCTCCTTCACCGCGTCGTTGCGGTGACGAATCGCCTGGATGCCGAGGTAGATGAGAAAGGCGGCACCGGCGAACTTGACTATGGTCATCAGCACGATGGACTGCTCGAGCAGCACCCCGAGGCCGAGCGACACCAGGATCACCTGCAGGTACATTCCCGTCGCGGTGCCCACCACGG
>JBIIAR010000262.1:0-3797 GCA_044239765.1 Microbacteriaceae bacterium | reverse complement strand
GGGGCCAGCATGCCGGCACCCTTGGCCATACCGCCGATCGACCACTCGCCGCGGTCGACGACCGCGGTCTTGGGGATGCTGTCTGTCGTCATGATGGCGAGGGCGGCATCCGCCCCGCCGTTGTCACTGAGCGCTGCGATCGAGGCGGGCACCGCGCCGAGCAGGCTGGCACGGAACTGCTCGCCGCCGTAGCCGATGAGGCCGGTCGAGCAGACGAGCACGTCGCCCGCCGAGACACCGAGCCCGTCGGCGACAGCCTCTGCGGTAGCATGCGTGGTCTGGAAGCCGTAGGCACCCGTGTAGCAGTTGGCGCCGCCCGAGTTGAGGATGATCGCACTGACGATGCCGTCGCTGATCACCTGCTGCGACCAGAGGATCGGGTTCGCCTTCGCGCGGTTGCTCGTGAACACGGCGGCAGCCGCGAACGAGGGCCCGAGGTTCTGCACGAGGGCGAGGTCGTTCTTGCCGGTGGACTTGAGACCCGCGGCGACGCCGGAGGCGACGAAGCCCTGCGCATGGGTGACGCTCACGGGGCGACTCCGTTCACGGTGAGGCCGGCGGTCTCAGAGAGGCCGAGGGCGATGTTGGCTGACTGGATCGCGGCACCGGCGGTGCCCTTGACGAGGTTGTCGATCGCGGTGATCGTCACGAGCCGGCCAGCGGACTCGTCGACCGCGAAGCCGATGAGCGCGGTGTTGGCGCCCACGGTGTCCGCGGTTCTCGGGAAGGTGCCGGCGGGCAGCAGGTGCACGAAGGGCTCATCGGCGTAGGCCTCGGTGAACGCGGCCTCGATCGACGCGGCGGTGGCACCGGGTGCGAGCCGGGCGGTGCTCGTCGCGAGGATTCCCCGCGACATCGGCACGAGCATCGGCGTGAACGAGACACTCACGTCGACTCCGCCGGCGACGCCCAGGTTCTGCCGAATCTCGGGGTTGTGCCGGTGCGTGCCGCCGACGGCATAGGCGGATGCTGACCCCATGATCTCGGCCGCCAGGTACTCCGTCTTGAGGCTCTTGCCCGCTCCCGACGGTCCGACGGCGAGAACGGCGACGAGATCGTGCGCCTCGACCGCGCCCGCGCCAATAGCGGGTGCGAGGCCGAGCGTGATGGCTGTCACGTTGCAGCCGGGCACCGCGACGCGCTTCGTGCCCTCGATGAGGGAACGCTGCTTCGAGCCGTCGGCGTGCACGAGCTCTGGCAGGCCGTAGGTCCACGCGCCGAAGTAGTCGCCGCCGTAGAAGGCCGCCCAGTCGCTCTCGTCGGTGAGCCGGTGGTCGGCGCCGCAGTCGATGACGAGTGTGCCCTCGGGCAGGGCCGCAGTGACCTCGCCCGACTTGCCGTGCGGCAGCGCAAGAAAGACCACGTCGTGACCCGCGAGGTTCTCTGTGGTTGTGTCGACGAGGGTCATGCCCGCGAGCGACCGCAGGTGCGGCTGGGTGCTGATCAGTGGCTCACCGGCGTTCGAGAACGCGGTGACCGTCTGGATGTCGAAATCGGGGTGGGCTGCGAGAAGTCTCAGCAGCTCACCTCCCGCGTAGCCGGAGGCACCGGCGACGGCAACGGATAGAGGCATGGCTCAACCTTAAGAGAGAAACGGACGAAGGCTGGGGCAGGCGACGGCTGGCTAGAACTGCTTGTGCTTATCTGAGCACTGGGCAGTTAGCGAACCGGCGCCCCGAATCGCTCGTCGGTGGCACGACGTCGCGCTGCGAAAGCGAGGGCGCGGAACGTGGTCACGCGTTCACATTACAACTACCCCGCAGCAATACGCCAATCGCTACTCTGGGTATCACCTCAAGATAAGGAGTTAGCAATGGCTGAACTAGACGGTCTCATCGACATGATTCCGATTGGCGACATCGCCAACAAGCTTGGCATCAACGAGAAGGAGGCCAAGGCGGCCCTCAAGACCGTGCTGCCCACGATCGTCGCCGGGCTGACAGCCAACGCCAGTGACGCCGACGGCGCCGCGAAGCTCGAGAAGACGCTCGCCAAGCACACCTCGAAGAGCACCAAGATCGACGACATCGACGAGGAAGACGGCAAGAAGATCGTCAACCACGTCTTCGGCTCGAAGAAGGAAGCCGTCGATGAGGCGGCCGCCGGCAAGGCCGACGTCACCAAGGACATCATCGCCAAGATCCTGCCGATCGTCGCCCCCATCGTTCTCGCGTGGCTCGCCTCGAAGTTCCTCGGCGGAGACGCGGCGGAGAAGACGTCGACGAAGGAAGCCGCCCCCGCATCGTCGGGCGGCATCGGCGACATCCTCGGCAGCCTTGCGAGCAGCAAGGAAGGCCAGGAGATGCTCGGCGGACTGCTCGGCGGACTGCTCGGCGGCAAGAAGTAGCTCACAGCACAACGAAGAAGGCCCCGGCGGTTTCGCCGGGGCCCTCTTGTTCGTCAGGAGCGCCTATTCGCGGGTCGAAGCCCCGTGTCGCGTCGCCGACAGGGCGACCGCCGCGGCCTTCGCCTCACTCGCCTCGGCGGCGGTGAGGGTGCGGTCGCTCGCACGGAAGCGCAGCGCGAAGGTCAGCGACTTGCTGCCCTCGGGCACGCCGGCGCCACGGTAGTCGTCGACGAGTGCCGCGTTCTCGAGCAGTTCGCCGGCCCCCTCGACCACGGTTGCGAGAACGGCGCCGGCGGGGATGCCGCTGGCGACGATGAGCGAGAGGTCCTGCGTCGCGGCCGGGAACGACGCGATCGGTGCGGTGAGCACCTCGCGGGCGCCGAGCTCGATGAGCGCGTCGAGGTCGAGCTCGAGAAACCCGACCACGCGGGGCAGGTTGCTGTGCTCGGCGAGGGCAGGCAGAAGCTCCCCCGCGTGACCAAGGGAGCGGTCGCCCGCGAAGACCTCGGCGGTGCGTCCGGGGTGCAGCGCCGGGTGACTGCCCGCCTCGATGCGAATCTCGACGGCCAGGGTGGCGGCCAGCTGGTGCACGGCGGCCAGGGCATCCGCGATTCCTGCGGCGACCGCGGGGCTGCCAGGCTGGCGCGCGACGGAGTCCCCGAGGAACAGCGCAGCGACATGCCACGGCTGCGGCGGGATGCTCGCGTCAAGCGCGGCAACACCGTCGGCTCCCGGGTAGGTGCCGCTCGCCGGCACCGGGCCGGAGCCGTAGGCGCCGTCGACGAGAAAGACGTGGCCGATCTCGAACAGCGCGAGATCGGTGAGCCCGCGCGACAGGTTGCGGTGCGCGGTCTCGATGAGACCGGGCAGCAGGGCGGTGCGCATGAACGACGCTGCGGGGTCGAGCGGGTTCGCGAGCTTCACCGCCTCTGTCGCGCCAGCGAGACGATACGCGGCCTCGTCGACGAAGGGATAGCTGAGCACCTCGGTCAGTCCGCTGAACGCGAGCGCGTTGGCAGCCGAGCGGCGCAGCTTCTGCTCGCGGGTGTAGCCGCGGCCCGGGGGCGCGACCGGCAGCACCGAGGGAATGCGGTCGTAGCCGATGATGCGCGCGACCTCCTCGGCGAGAGTGGGGGCGTCGGTCAGGTCTGGACGCCAGCTCGGCGGGGTGACGAGGTAGCCGGCATCCGTTGCCTCGATCGTTGCGCCGATCATCGTGAGCGAGTCGGTGACCTCGTCGGCCGAGTAGGAGACTCCGATGAGCGAATCGACGAAGCCCTCGGGCAGGTCGATCGGCTCCGCAAGAACAGCCTCGCTCCAGCTGGAGCCGAGCGGGTCGATGGTCGCACCGGCGAGCTCGACGAAGAGCTGCGCGACGCGGGATGCGGCGACACCGGCGATGGCCGGGTCGACACCGCGCTCGTAGCGCTTCGCGGGGGGGGGGGGGGGC
>JBIIAR010000260.1:0-3826 GCA_044239765.1 Microbacteriaceae bacterium | reverse complement strand
GACCTGGAGCAGAAACTGCTGAACCAGGAGCCCTTGGGCACCGACATCTCGATCAAGCTCAGCGACCGCACCTTCACGTACGACGGCGACACCGGTGAGGGTGGCTATACCGCGAACTGAGGCGTTGGGTTCGACGTAGAGCAGGTGTGATCCGTCGGGCTGCGCCCCATCGGCACGGCCGCCATATTGCACGGCAACGCGAGAACCGCTGTCGATCGGAGGCGCAATACGTCGGAACCGGCGACGGGGACCCCGCCTGATAAGACCGCCATGGCATAAAAAAAGGGCCGCCATGTAGGCGGCCCTTTTTCTATGCCAGTCGGGCTGACAGGATTTGAACCTGCGACCCCTTGACCCCCAGTCAAGTGCGCTACCAAGCTGCGCCACAGCCCGTGACTTGCCCTAACCGCTTGAGAGCGGCAACCGGGCCTCGAAAAGCTTACCGTAGGCGGGAGTGCAGTGAAGGCCAGCTCGCCGCGAAACCCGGGTGCAGCGGCAGCGAGTCGACCTCGTCGACAGGCACCCATCGCAGGGCAATGCTCTCGGCATCCCCGATGATCGGTTCAAAGCGCTCGGATGCCTCAACCACCACCGTCGTGTACGACCAGAACCCGAGGTCGAGCACGCTCGTGAACAGGGTCGAGACGAGCTCAGCGGGAACACCGGCTTCTTCGTTGGCCTCGCGCAGCGCGCCAGCCTCGGCCGATTCGCCTTTCTTGCGAGCACCGCCGGGAAGGCCCCACGTGCCGCCGAAGTGGCTCCAGCCGACGCGGTGCTGCATGAGGATGCCGCTGCCGCGGTGCCAGACCAGCAGGCCCGCCGCGCCGAAGCGCCCCCAGAACTTCGCGCCGTCGGGGCCGTAGACCCAGGCGTCACCGGGGTCGCGCGGCCCGAGCAGCGGCGGCGGGCCGCTCATACCTCGGCCCGGAACGCCTCGGCTACCGTCGGCACGCCCTCGGGCACGGAGACGACGGTGATCTCGTCACCGGCCGCGATGGACCCGGTCTTGACCACTCGCAGGTAGGGGCCGAGGCGACGCTCGTCGGAGAACCGCTTGACCCATCCGCGCTCGTCATCGCCACCGACCCAGCGGGCAAAGGTTCCGCAGGGGGCGCGCGCATAGGTGACCTCGACGAGCACGGTGTCGCCGATACGCCACACCTCGCCCTCGCGGGCGGCGTTGACGTCGAGCCCCTCGATGCGCAGGTTCTCGCCGAACCAGCCGGCGGGCAGGTCGCGGCCCAGCTGCGCAGCCCAGTAGTCTGCGTCGTCCTGCCCGTAGGCGTAGAGCGCCTGGTCGATGCCGCCATGGTGCTTGCGGTCGGCCTGCACGTCACCGCGCAGACCGTACTTCGTGACCTTGACGTTGCCCGCCTGTGGCCGCTTGTCGATCGCGGTCACGCCGAAGTAGCCCGTGTCTTTACGGAGCTCGTGAACAATGCAGACGGCGGTGACAGATGGCATATAGCGAGCCTAAATGCCGAGGATGATGGAACCATGCCTCTCGACCGGTTCGCGCCAGCTCTTCCCGGCCGCGCGATCATCCGCCAGCGCTGGAGCGACCTGGTCTTTCTGCACTGGCGCGTGTCGCCAGAGCTCGTCGCTCCCCTGTTGCCTGCCGGCACGCGACCCGACCTCGACGAGAACGGCGACACCTGGGTCGGCCTCATTCCCTTCGTGCTCTCGCACAGCCAGTTCTTTCCTCCGCTGCCCGTGGTGCCCTACTTCGGCACGTTCGTGGAATGCAACGTGCGGCTGTACTCGACCGACGACGCGGGCAACCGCGGTGTCGTGTTCCGCTCGCTCGATGCGCAGCGGCTCATTCCCGTGCTCACCGCTCGCGCTCTGTTCGGGCTGCCCTACGAGTGGGCGCGCATGAGCCTGCAGCGATCCGACGTGCTCGACTACAGATCCGCGCGGGTGGGCGGTCCGTCGACGCGTGTTGTTGCGCGACCGGGCACCACCCCCGTCGACACGGAGCTCTCGCACTTTCTCACCGCCCGCTGGGGCTTTCACGAGCGGGTGCGCGGCCACACCATCTGGGCACGCAACCACCACGAGCCGTGGGAGCTGTTCGACGCTTCACTGGAGAACCTCGATGATCAGCTGCTCGCCGCCGCGGGTTTTCCCGGGCTCGCGAATAGGGCACCGGATTCGGTGCTCTACTCCCCCGGGGTCACGACGGTGTTCGCGAGGCCGACGCAGCTTTAGGTGCGGCGGGTGCGCTTTACCCGCCCTTCGGCCCAGAGGGCCCCGGCGTGCCAGGGGCGAAGGCCAGAAATGGCCTTCGCTGACAGCGCCTAGGTGCGGCGCTGTCTCTTTTTCCTGCCGGGCCGCCGAGACGGCGACCCGCGTGTTCGGGGGCAAGGTCGCGAAAGCGCCCTTGCCGACAACGACTAAGTGCGCCGTTGTCTCTTTTCCCGAACACGCATATTGACGTTGATCGGGGTGCCCTCGAAGCCGAAGATCTCGCGCAGGCGGCGCTGAATGAAGCGGCGGTACTGCGGGTCGAGAAAACCGGTCGTGAAGAGCACGAACGTCGGCGGGCGCGAGGCGGCCTGCGTGCCGAAGAGAATGCGCGGCTGCTTTCCACCACGCAGCGGGTGCGGGTGCTCGGCGACGAGCTCGGCGAGCAGGGCGTTGAACTTTCCGGTGGGGATTCGGGTGTCCCACGACTCCAGCGCGGTCTCGAGCGCGGGAACGAGCTTCTCCATGTGGCGACCGGTCTTGGCCGAGATGTTGACGCGCGGTGCCCAGGTGACGTGCGAGAGGTCCTGCTCGATCTCGCGCTCGAGCATGATGCGGCGCTCGTCATCGAGAAGGTCCCACTTGTTGTACGCGATGACGAGCGCACGGCCCGACTCGAGCACGAGGTCGACGATCTTGAGGTCCTGCACCGAGATGGGCTCGGTGACGTCGAGGATCACGACGGCCACCTCTGCCTTCTCGAGCGCGGCAGTCGTGCGCAGCGTGGCGTAGAAGTCCGCACCCTGGGCCAGGTGCACGCGGCGGCGAATACCGGCGGTGTCGACGAAGCGCCAGAACTTGCCGCCGAGCTCGATCTGCTCGTCGACGGGATCGCGGGTGGTGCCGGCAAGCTCGTTGACGACAACGCGCTCCTCACCGGCGGTCTTGTTGAGCAGCGAGCTCTTGCCGACGTTCGGGCGGCCGAGGATGGCGACGCGGCGGGGTCCGCCGACCTCCTCCTTGGCGACGGCCGAGATCTCGGGCAGCACGGTCAGCACGTGGTCGAGCAGGTCGGCGACGCCACGGCCGTGCAGTGCGGATACCGGCCACGGGTTGCCGAGGCCGAGAGACCACAGCGAGGCGGCGTCCGCCTCCTGGCGCACGTCATCCACCTTGTTGCCGACGAGGATGACGGGCTTCTTGGTCGAGCGCAGCAGGCGCACGACGTGCTCGTCAGTCGAGGTCGCTCCGACGGTGGCGTCGACGACGAAGAGCACGGCGTCGGCGAGGTCGATAGCGATCTCTGCCTGCGCGGCGACGGAGGCGTTGATGCCCTTGGCATCCGGCTCCCATCCCCCGGTGTCGACGATGGTGAAGCCGCGGTTGTTCCACTCGCCCTTGTAGTTGACGCGGTCGCGGGTGACACCGGGGGTGTCCTCGACGACGGCCTCACGGCGTCCGATGATGCGGTTGACGAGGGCGGACTTGCCGACGTTCGGTCGTCCGACGATCGCGAGCACGGGAAGCGCCGGAAGGTAGGTGATCTGGTTCGGGTCTTCGGTGACGGTCTCGAGAATGTCGAGGTCGTCGGAGTCGAGGTCGTAGTCGGCCAGGCCGGCGCGCAGCGAGGCGGCGCGCT
>JBIIAR010000259.1:0-3837 GCA_044239765.1 Microbacteriaceae bacterium | reverse complement strand
ACTCCACACATCCTAATCACTTTCGACGTGGATGTCGAAACTTTCGAGAGGCGTTCAATGATGAACAAACGCAGCATCACGCGCTGGGTAGCGACGGGAGCCATTTCGGCTGTCGCGCTGGCTGGCCTGACCGCGTGTAACACCGCTCCGGCGGATGACGCACCCGTCACCCTCACCTGGTGGCACAACGGAACTGCCGAGCCGCTTGCAGGCTTCTGGCAGGACGTCGCCGATGAGTTCGAGGCGGACCACCCCAACGTGACCGTCGAGGTCGAGGGATTCCAGAACGAGGAGCTGCAGCGCACGCTGATCCCGAACGCTCTGCGTTCCGGTGACGCTCCCGACCTGTTCCAGCAGTGGGGTGCGGGCGAGCTCGCCGCCCAGGTTCGCGCTGGCCAGGTCAAGGACATCACCGCCGACGTGTCAGAGCAGATTGACGCCATCGGCGGCACCGTTGCTCCGTGGCAGGTGGATGGCAAGACCTACGGTCTGCCCTTCAACTTCGGCATCGAGGGCTTCTGGTACAACAAGGACCTCTTCGCGCAGGCTGGCATCGAGGGGACTCCCACCACCCTCGATGAGCTGAACGAGGCAGTCACCAAGCTCAAGGCCGCCGGAATCGTGCCGATCGCTGTCGGTGCAGCCGACAAGTGGCCGGCCGCGCACTGGTGGTACAACTTCGCACTGAAGGCGTGCTCGCCCGAGGTGCTCTCGGACGCCCAGGCGAACCTGTCGTTCGAGGACCCGTGCTTCGTGGAGGCCGGTGAGTACCTGCAGGAGTTCATCGACACCGAGCCCTTCCAGGAGGGCTACCTCGGCACCACCGCTCAGCAGGGTGCGGGCAGCTCGGCCGGACTCGTCGCCACCGGCAACGCGGCCATGGAGCTCATGGGCCACTGGAACGCCGGCCAGATGGGTGGAATCCTCGCGGAGGAGTCCGGTGGAGAGGCAACCCCTCCCGCCTTCCTCGGCTGGTTCAACTTCCCCGGCATCGAGGGCACCGACGGTGACCCGACGGCCGCCCTCGGTGGCGGAGACGGCTTCTCGTGCTCGGCGGACGCCCCGCCGGAGTGCGTCGAGCTGCTCAACTACATCATGAGCGTTGACGTGCAGACCCGCTTCGGCGAGATCGGCGCTGGCCTGCCTGTTACCCCGGGCTCGGAGGCCGGTATCTCCGACACCAACCTGCAGCAGGTGCTCGCGGGCCTCAAGGAGGCGACCTACGTTCAGCTCTGGCTCGACACGGCCTACGGCCCGACCGTCGGTGGCGCCATGAACGACGGCATCGTCAACCTGTTCGCCGGAAACGGAACACCCGAGGACATCGTGACCTCGATTGAGAACGCGGTAGCGACCCTCTAACAATGGCAACTGCAACAAAGGTCGGGCCCGCGGTCACCGCGGGCCCGACCCCCGCCGGGGATACGAAGAAGAAGCTGTCGAACTCCACTCGCAAGCGTCTTGAAATCGGCTTCTTCGCCGGACCCGCTCTGCTGTTCTACGTGTCGCTGGTGATCTTTCCGATCGTGCTGGCTGCCGTGTACAGCGTCTTCCGCTGGGACGGCCTCGGGCCGCTGCTCGACCCCGCCTGCATGGACGCCTACGCGGCCAACGGCTCGCAGGGTCCCAACTACTGCAACCGCTTTGTCGGCATCGACAACTACGTGCGCGCACTCTCTGACCCGGTCTTCGTGAGTGCGATCGGGCACAACTTCTTCATCCTCGCGATGTCGCTGCTCATCCAGGGGCCCCTCGCCATCGGACTGGCGCTGCTACTCAACCGCAAGATGCGCGGTCGTGCCGTGCTTCGCCTGCTCATCTTCATCCCCTACGTGCTCAGCGAGGTCGTCGCCGGTCTGGCCTGGAAGCTGCTGCTGCTGCCCAACGCCGGCTTCGACACCTTCCTCACCTTCCTGGGCTGGACGGGCGACAAGCCCAACTGGCTCTCAGAGCCCGACCTGGTGATGTGGACGATGTTCCTCATCCTCACCTGGAAGTACGTCGGCTTCGCGGTGATCCTCATGCTCGCCGGCCTGCAGGGCGTGCCGGAGGAGCTCAGTGAGGCCGCCCAGATCGACGGTGCGAGCTGGTGGCAGACACAGCGCCACATCACACTGCCGCTGCTTGGACCCACCATTCGAATCTGGGCCTTCCTCTCGATCATCGGATCGCTGCAGCTCTTCGACATGGTCTGGGTGACGACCAAGGGCGGACCCAACTTCGCAAGCGCGACCATGGCGACCTACCTCGTCGAGATCGGCAGCTCTCGGCAGCAGATCGGCTTCGGCACCGCGGTCGCGGTGATCCTCTTCGTCATCTCCCTCGTCATCGCGCTGGTCTACCAGCGCTTCGCACTCAACCGCGACCTTGAGGGCGCGACCACCGGAAAGGGCCGCTGATGGCCATCGCAACACCGTCCGCCGGGCGACGCCGCAAGATCGACTTCGGCGCCCCCATCGTCTACCTCGTCGCACTCATCATCATCAGCGCGACCGTCGTGCCGGTGGCCTACATCATCATCAACGGCTTCCGCACGACGAGGCAGCTCAACGAGAACCTGGCTGGCTGGCCGGATCCGTGGACCTTCTCGACCTACGGTCGGGTGCTCTTCGGCGAGGGCACGCTCTTCTGGAGCCAGGCCGGCACGAGCACGATCGTTGCCCTCGGCACCACGGCGGGGGTGGTGATCTTCGGCGTCATGGCTGCCTTCGTCATCGCCCGTTACGAGTTCAAGGCGCGCGGGCTGCTCTACGCCCTCTTCACCGCTGGGCTGCTCTTTCCCATCAGCGTGGCGATCCTTCCGCTGTCGATCATGCTGCAGACCCTGGGGCTCAACGGCTCGGTCTTCGGGCTCATCATTCCGCAGATCGCGTTCGCGCTGCCGACGACCATCATCATCCTCGTTCCCTTCCTTCGCGCCATTCCGAAGGAGCTCGAGGATGCCGCGATGATCGACGGCACGAGCAGGATCGGCTTCTTCTGGCGCATCCTGCTTCCGCTCTCGGGTCCGGGGCTCGTCACCGTCGGCGTGCTCGCCTTCGTCAACAGCTGGAACGCCTACCTGCTGCCGCTCTTCGTTCTCGGGGCGGGGGGCGCAGGACAGGCCGCCTACACGCTGCCGCTCGGAGTTCAGCAGTTCTCGACCCAGTACTCCTCTGACACGGCGGGCGTTCTCGCCTTCACGTCGCTCGCGATGATTCCCGCCCTCGTGTTCTTCACCCTCGCCGAGCGCCGCATCGTCGGCGGCCTCACCGGCGCAGTCAAGGGATAGTCATGACCATCACCACCAACCACCTGTGGCAGGACCCCGCCGCTCCACGCGCTGACCGCGTCGAGGCACTCATCGCCGAGCTGACGCTCGAGGAGAAGGTCGCGCAGCTCGTCGGCATCTGGGTCGGCGCCTCGAAGGAGGGCGGCGACGTCGCTCCCCACCAGCACGACATGGACGACGTCATCGACCTCGAGGCCTTCCTCACCAACGGCCTCGGGCAGCTCACCCGCCCCTTCGGCTCCGCCCCGGTGAATCCGGGGCTCGGTGCGCTGTCGCTGCTGCGCACCCAGACGAAGATCCAGCAGACCAGCCGTCTCGGCATCCCTGCGCTCGCCCACGAGGAGTGCCTCGCCGGCTTCGCCGCATGGGGGGCGACCGCCTACCCCGTTCCCCTGTCGTGGGGCGCCACCTTCAACCCGCAGCTCGTCGAGCGGATGGCGCGCCGCATCGGCGACGACATGCAGTCGGTCGGCGTTCACCAGGGCCTCGCCCCCGTGCTCGATGTCGTGCGCGACGCCCGCTGGGGCCGCGTTGAAGAGACCATCGGCGAAGACCCGTACCTCATC
>JBIIAR010000257.1:0-3841 GCA_044239765.1 Microbacteriaceae bacterium | reverse complement strand
GAGCACCACCCGCGGGCTCGCGCGTAAGATCTCGTCATCGCGGTCAGATGCCCAGCGACAGACGGTGGGAGCGTAACAATGCCGATGGACGACCGCTTCACCTCACCGCTCTTCACGAGCATGCGCTTCGTGGCGCAGCGCATGATGCTCAAGCCGCTCGTGTGGACCCTCACCCGAGTGCAGATCCACAACCGCAAGCAGCTGCGTGACCTGCCGCCCGCCTTCATCGTGGTCGCCAACCACTCGAGCCACCTCGACGCGCCGCTCGTCATGGGATCGATCCCGTGGGGCAAGGCGCGCTTTCTCGCCGCCGGCGCCGCAGCGGACTACTTCTTCGATGTCGCGTGGCGCAAGTGGCTGACCGCGCTGTTCTTCAACGCCTTCCCGGTTGACCGCGGCGGCAAGCGCAAGAGCGCCGGCCTCTCGAAGGCGCTGCTCGAGCGTGACATGCCGCTGCTCATCTTCCCCGAGGGCGGCCGCTCGAAAGACGGCGTGCTCGGCACCTTCAAGCCCGGTGCAGCTGCGCTCTCCATCTCGAGCGGCGTTCCCTGTCTGCCGGTTGCCATCGTCGGCGCCAACGTGGCCATGCCCCGCGGCCAGAGCTGGCCATCGAACGGGCGCTTTCCCGTCGGCATCGTGTTTGGCTCCCCAATGCGCCACGATAGTGACGAGAGCGCAGAAGAGTTCTCCCTCCGTCTTGCCCGGGAGGTTGTGCGACTGCATTCGTCGATCTCGATTCCCGGCGTTCCACCCATCGAAGTGAAGGAATGACCATGACCGACGTCAAGCACATGAAGTGGTGGGGCTGGGGCAATGAGGGCACCGCCTTCCACCACGACGACAAGCCTGCCTTTGCGCCTTTCGTGGAGTTCGCCGTCGGCCTTGACCTGCTTAACGCGACCAAGGCCGAAGAGCCGGACTTCGCCGCGCTGAACGTTCCCAAGAGCAACGCCACCGCTGCCTTCACGAAGGCGCTCGTCGGCATCGTCGGCGAGAAGAACGTGACGACGGACGACAAGCTGCGCGTCATCCACACCTACGGCAAATCGCTGCGCGACCTGGTGCGCATCCGCAACAACTGGATCCTGCGCGCTCCCGACGTCGTCGTCTACCCGGCCGACGAGGCTGAGGTTCTCGCCATCGTCAAAGCTGCGGTCAAGGCTGACGCGGTCATCATCCCCTTCGGCGGCGGCAGCAACATCGGCGGCAGCCTCGAGCCGCTGCCGACCGAGAAGCGCACCGTCGTCTCGCTCGACCTCGGCCGTCTGCGTCTCGTCACCTCGATCGACGAGGAGTCGGGCCTCGCCGTCATCCAGGCCGGATCGCAGGGTCCAGACCTCGAGGCACAGCTCAACGAGAAGGGCTGGACCATCGGGCACTTCCCCGACAGCTTCACCCACTCGACCGTGGGTGGCTGGGTTGCGACCCGCTCAAGCGGCATGCAGTCTGACAAGTACGGCGACATCGCCGACATCGCGCGCGGCCTTCGTGTGGCTCGCGCCGACGGCCTGCTCGTGCTGCGCCCCCTGCCCTCGACCTCGAGCGGCCCCAGCGTTCGCGAGATGATCCTCGGCAGCGAGGGCCGTCTCGGCGTCATCACCGAGGTCACCGTGCAGGTGCACCGCATTCCGGCCAAGCGTGACGTCTATGCCTACTTCTTCCCGAACTGGGAGGCCGGCATCAAGGCGATGCAGCAGATCAACGAGTCGGATGCCGCCCCGTCGATCACCCGCATCAGCGATGCCCGCGAGACCCAGTTCACCCTCGCCACCAGCAAGGACCGCAAGGGACTCGACAAGTTCATGGCCGGCACCGTGCTGCCGTGGATCATGGGCGTCAAGTGGGGCAAGCAGAACCTCGACAAGATCAACATCTCGTTCATCGCCTACGAGGGCAGCCCCGAGCACGCGAAGCGCCAGCGCAAGCTCGTCGAGAAGATCATCCGCGACAACGACGGTCTGACGATCATCGGCACGGGCCCCGGAATCCTCTACGACCAGAAGAAGTTCGACACCCCGTACCTGCGCGACTTCCTGCTCGACATGGGCGCGGCGGGCGACGTCAGCGAGACCGCGACGCCGTGGTCGTCGCTCAACCGCGTGCACGACGCCGCCTACGCGGCGGCGCAGGCGGCCTACGACGAGATCGGCATCAAGGGCTGGATCATGTCGCACATGAGCCACTCGTACCACTCGGGTGCCTGCCTGTACTTCACCTTCGCGTTCGTCTTCAAGAACGACCCGATCGCCGAGTACAACCTCGTCAAGAACGCGATTCAGCAGTCGTTCGTCGACAACAACGCGACGATCTCGCACCACCACGGCGTCGGCGTCGAGCACTCCCCGTGGCTGGAGGAAGACATCTCGACCGAGGGCGTCGTCGTCATGAACGCGCTGTTCACCGGCGCCGACCCCGGGTCGAACTTCAACCCTGGCAAGATCACGGCCGCTCCCGGCGCTGAGAAGTCGGCTGGCGCAGCCGGCCGTGTCGCTGTGACGAAGGCAGCCCCGAAGGCAGCGGCAGCCAAGGCGCCTGCTGCCAAGAAGGCACCGGTTGCGAAGGCAGCCCCGGTGGCGAAGAAGGCCCCGGCGAAGGCGCCCGCCGCGAAGTAGCTCCACTCGAACGGCGAGTGGTCGGCTTCGGCTGGCCGCTCGCCGTTTGCGCGAGTCGGTCAGGCGGTGAGGGCCGGCCAGAGCAGGCCGAGCACGTCGTCCGCCCAGCTCTCGCTTGTCTCTTTGCCGCGGATCGACTCCGCCATGAAGGTGCCGAGCAGCAGGCTGATGAGCAGCTCGACGTCGAGCCCCTCGCGCAGCTCACCGGCGGTGATGCGGGCGCGCAGCGCGTCGCGCAGCGGCTGGCTGCGGGTGCGCACCATTCCGAGCAGCAGGGCCGTGAACTCCGGGTCGTCGTTGACGAGGAGCGCGGCGACGGTTCCGCGGCCAACCACGTTCTCGATGGTGTCGCGCGCATGGCCGAGAAACCAGCGCAGCAGCTCGTACGCGGTCAGGCCGACAGGAACGTCGGTTGAGTTACTCGATGAGTAGACGATGGCGCGCAGCAGCGATGCACGGTTGTCATGACGACGGTAGATGGTCGTCTTCGCGACGCCGCTCTGCAGCGAGACCGCCTCGATGGTGACGGCGGCGGGGCCCTTGCTGCGCAGGATCTCGAGGGCCGTGTTCTCGATCTTCTCGTCGACTGACATGGCACCTCCTCCGTCCCGATACGCTACGTCCATCGTAGCGGGGCCGATTTATGACCGAATTGGGGGTGGCGGAACCTCTTTGGCCGCGATGACGTCAGCCAGGGCGATGGTGACGAGGCCGCGAACGGTGGCGACGACGATCTGTGTCTGGCTTTTCGCGCTGACGTAGCCGAGGGCATCCGTGGCGCTTTCCGGCTGGTCGTGAAGGCGATAGCGGATGACGACACGGGTTCCCTCGCTCACCTCCCGCAGAAAGTCGTTCACTTTCGCCTGCGTGCCGGCCGCACCGCGCTGCGCACCACCAGCGCGCCGATCGCCAGCACCAGCAGAGCGGCGGCGCCCATTCCGACGTAGGTGCCGTCGACTCCGAAGATCTCGGGCGAGGTCGCGGGCTGCTCTACCGGCGGAGCGACAATGGGCTCCGCTGGCACAGGCAGCAGGTAGTCGAGCTGCACCCAGCCGTCGACGAGGTCGTCGAGACGGCTGGAGTAGGTGGCCGTCGCGATCGAGGAGTAGCTGCCGCCGCCGCCGCCATCGCCGTACGCTCCGCCCGCGCCGCCGCCGCCGTAGCCGGCACCACCGCCAGCGCCCGCCTCGGTGCCGTTGACCGTGCCGCCGCCGCCGACGAAGCTGGCG
>JBIIAR010000254.1:0-3882 GCA_044239765.1 Microbacteriaceae bacterium | reverse complement strand
ACGGTGATCCTTCTCGCCCTGTTTCTCATCCCGGGGCTCGTGTACTTCCTGGTAACAAAGCGGAGAGCGGGCTCAGGGGTCAACTGGCTCATCGTCTCGGTGCTCGCCGTCGACCTGTTGCTGCTCGCCTATCTCTTCGTCCCGGGCTGGGACGCGGTGGCCCACCTGCTCTTCCTCGACCGAGTGCCGCTGCAGCGCATCTGGATCGCCTTCGTCGTACTACTTCCCGTGACCTTTGTGATCATCGTGCGGGAGGTCGAGGCATCTGAGCGGCGAGTGAACCTGTGGCTCCCGGTGGGCACCGTGCTGGGGGTACTTGCCCTCCACGGGTTCCTCTTGTGGCGAATCCTCACGGTCAGCCCAGAGATCATGCAGATCTCCCCGCTGTGGCCGCTGGCGCTTGCCGGCATCGTCGCGGCGTGCGCGCTGACCTACCTGCGCCGTGCGGCGCCCGCGGCGGCGCTCGCACTGTTCGTGTCATCGCTTGTCATCGCAGGAAACGTAAACCCACTGTATGTGGGGGCCTTCGACCTGCGGTCGACGGCAACAGGCAAGGCTGTGTCGGCGGTTGAGTCGCAGGCGACCGGAACCTGGCTCGGCGTTGGTTCGCAGGAGGTCATGGCACTTCTGATGGAGTCGGGTGTCGAGGCGTACAACGGCGTGCAGATGTATCCGCCAGACGAACTGTGGGAGGAGGTGGACCCGGATGGCGACTACGAGGACGCGTGGAACCGGCTTGGGCACATCCAATGGGCCTTCGGGTCTGGCGAGCCCCGTATCACATCGCCTCAGGTCGACGTCATCCGGGGCACGTTCGACGCGTGCTCCGATTTCGCCCAGGAGAACGTGGACTACGTGCTCTCGGATCAGGTAGCTCCCGAGGGCAGCTGCCTTTCCCCGATTTCCACGATCACCGAGGCCAATCTCACCTTTCAGATATTCGAGGTTGTGCCTGAACCGGCGGGCTGAGGCCGGACACCAGTGGGCAAGTGGTAGCTCGAATCGAGTTCTTGTAGGCTCGACTGCGCTTGAGCACGCAGGCACGAACAGAGGAATGTAGTGGCACACTCGAAACTTGGCACGGTCCTAGTCACCGGAGGTGCTGGTTTTATCGGATGCGCCCTCTCTCATGAATTGGCAGAGCGCGCCGAGCGTTGGGTCGTGCTCGATAACCTGCACCCGCAAGTCCATCCATCCAGCGCTCGACCGGCAGACCTGCATCCCGCAGCGGAGCTTGTTGTCGGTGATGTGACCGACGCTCGTGCGTGGGAGTCGGTGCTCGCTGACCTTAAGCCTGATGTTGTGATCCATCTCGCCGCCGAGACGGGAACAGCCCAGTCCCTGCACGAGGCCACCCGTCACGCGGAGGTCAATGTGGTCGGCACGACGCGGATGCTCGACGCTCTCTCAGCCGCCGGTCATGTGCCCGCACATTTCGTCCTCAGCAGCAGCCGAGCCGTCTACGGCGAAGGGGAGTGGGAACGCTCCGACGGATCTCGGTTCCTTCCTGGCCAGCGCTCACACGCCCAGTTCGAGCAGTCGGCATGGGACTTCGAGAACGCACGCCCCATTCCGAGCGCAGTGGAGCGCACCTGGCCCGCCCCGACGAGCGTGTACGGTGCAACGAAGCTTGCCCAAGAGCACCTGATCTCGGCGTGGGCGGGGTCGCACGACACCAAGGTGACGATTCTGCGCTTCCAGAACGTCTATGGTCCGGGGCAGTCTCTCATCAACTCGTACACCGGGATTGTGTCGCTGTTCTCGCAACTGGCCCGTGATGGAAAGTCGATTCCAATCTATGAGGATGGCCGCATCACTCGAGACTTTGTGTACATCGCCGACGTCGCCGCCGCCGTTACCGCGGTGACCTTGGCGCCTCCGGCCGCGGAGGTGTCGCGGTTCGACATTGGTTCCGGTACCGGCACGACCATTCTCGAACTCGCCACGCTGATCGCCGAGTACTACGGTGCGCCAGCCCCCCACATCACCGGGGCATTCCGCGACGGTGACATCCGCCATGCCGAATGCGACATTTCTCCCAGCGTCCAGTCCATCGACTGGGCACCGAGATGGGACGTTCGTCGTGGACTCGCTGCGCTGCAGGAATGGATCGCAGAAGTCCGCTGATTCCGATCCAGAGTGAGGTGTACGTGTCGCCGGTTAGGCTGTGCGTGTCGCTTCCTGCGGCGCTAGCGTGCCTCTGCCCCGGCTTATGAACTCCCGCGCTTCCGGGCGCCTACCCACGAGATGCGAATGACGCAACAGACGAACCACCGAGTACAGAATCTGCGCCACTATCTCGACGCGGGCCGAGAGCGCTACGCGCGTTTCACGGAGCCGACGACCGAGGGACTTCCACGTCTGAGGGTGCTGCTCGCGCTGCCCGCGATCCTCGTCGTCCTCGGAATCATTCTCGTGAGCACGTCAATCAACGGTTCATCGTCTGGCGCCTACTATTCGGCGGTCTACGAGGGAGCCGATCCAGACCTTCTCGCCGGTGCCCCGCAGTCGATACGCTCCGACGAGTGGAACGTCGGAGTGTCGTGGGCTATCGCCCAGGTCGAGCAGGGGCTTCCGGATCGCAACGTGACCTTCCCTGGTGGCATGGACCCCGAGCTCCCCTATGACCTACCCCACACTCTTCCCTCCATCGCCTTCAAGCCGCATCTCTGGGGCTTCTTGTTTCTGGATGTCGATCGGGCAATCGCGTGGAAATGGTGGATGGCTGGTCTGACGATGATCGGCGCCGTCTATCTCTTTCTCGTCACCTACAGTCCTCGGCGCCCGATACTTGCGACGGCGCTCTCGGTCGGCTTCTTCTTTAGCCCCTTCTTCCAGTGGTGGTACCAGACGTCGACGTTCTGGCCTGTCGCCTGGGGGATGGTCACGATGGCGGCCATGATCTGGGCGACGCGCAGTAGCTCACGAATCTCTCGCTGGGTGTGGTCGATCCCGGTTGTCTATGCCACGGCTGTTATGGCGATGGGCATCTATGCCCCGTTCATCATCCCGGTCGTCTACGTGGTGCTGTTTTTCGGTATTGGACTTGTGGTTCAGGAGCTGCGGGTGGGCACAAGGCTGAGGGATCTCGTCGGTCGAATGCTGCCGATTCTGGTCGCCGGGGTGCTCGGTTCAGCGATCACGGTGGCGTGGCTGGTCTCGAAGTCGGCGACGGTGGCGAGCTTTGTGGGAACTGTCTACCCCGGGGAGCGGCTCACTCCGACCGGATCCTCTGGCCCCCTCTCACTGGCACGCACCCTGGGGTCGGCGTTCTCGGACTCATTGCGCAACGGCGCGGGCTTTCTCGGCATCAACTCGTCCGAGGCATCCACGTTCTTCCTCGCAGGTATCTTCCTCTTGCCCGTGCTGGTGTGGCTGGTCATACGCCGCAGAAGACAGTCTCGCCCCGTTCCGTGGCTCGCCCTTGCCATGGTTGCGGCGCTGGCGATGTTCGCGGCTTTCATCCTCGTGCCTGGCTGGGACGTCGTTGCACACCTGCTCGTGCTCGATCGCTCGACCGGCGATCGGCTCAGGATCGGCATCGGTGTCGCCGCCTTTGTGCTTCTAGCCGTCATGATTCGCGAGCTCGACAGCGAATCCGAGTCGCCGCGCAGACTGCTCGGTGTGGCGAGCGGTGGCGCCTTCGTGCTGCTTCAGGTCGCACTCGCGGCCGCGGTGCTCCATGTTCTAGGGCCAGAGAAGCTGTGGGGGGTCGCTCCGCTGTGGTGGGTGTGGGCCCTCCTGTCTGGACTCGCGATATACCTCTTCGCCCGCCGACGGTCACGCCTCGCGACAGTCGCGTTTCTCGTCGTCGCAGTTGCGAGCTCGTTTCTGGTCAATCCGGTGTACCGCGGTGTGCTCGACCTTCGTGAGACCGAGGTC
>JBIIAR010000253.1:0-3888 GCA_044239765.1 Microbacteriaceae bacterium | reverse complement strand
GCGGAATGCTCAGCGAGACTCCGGGCTCCAGGCCGACGACCTCCACGTTCTCTGCGTCCTTGCGCCAGATGCGTCCACGGCCACCGGTGACGTACCAGTACTCGCTCACCGTGCGGTGCTGCACCGCAATGGCGATCTGGTGGGCGGGAAGGGTGAAGTGCGCGACGGATGCGGTGGCATCGCGCACCAGCACCCTCACCTCGGAGTGGTCGGGCGCGATCTCGTCAGGGAACTCGGACAGGGCGCGGGTCTGAAAGTCAGGCATGCGCCCATTCTCACAGGCGCGCGATCACGAACTCCGCAGCCGTGACGGCCAAGGCGGATGCGCCGCCACGCGACTGGTCGACACTCAGGTAGACGCTGACATAGCTGCCCCGCACCAGAGCCTCGATGGTGCAGTCGTCGCCACCCGAGCAGAGCAGTGTCGCGTCATCGGCGCCGACGATATCGACCTCGACCGCACCCCGCGCCACGAACGCCTCGCGCAAGCTCGCCCATGCCCACTCCGCCCCTGGCAGCATCAGCACGGATGCCATGCGGATCTGCCCCGCCGGCGAGGTGTACGGATCGGCCTGCCGCCATGCACACGATTTGAAGTCGACCCGCTGCCAGGCCTCGGAGAACAGGGTGCCGGCTCCAGAGAACTCCGCCTCGGGTGCCGTCAGCGAGGGCGAGGCGACCGCGGTGCGGAAGGCACCGAGGTCGTCGAGCACCGTGCAGGACGACCAGACATCCAACGACCCGGCCGGCGGAGCATAGGCCGCACCGAGCGGCCCGGCGCTGGCGAGTCCTTCGGCGATAGCCTCAGCGAACTCGGTGGCCACCGCGATCGCATCACCGGCAGGCACGGGGGCCGGTGCTGTGAACGAGGCGTCAACCCAGTCGTTTGCCGCGAGGAAGTGCACGTAGCACGCGCGCACCGTGGCGTCGTCGTAGCAGCTAATCTTCGACCCGGCGCTCAGCGTGCCGAGCACCTCGCTGCCAGACAGCGGAGGTTCGAAGGCGGCGAACTCGGTGGCCGCATCCGGGAGCACCTTGATCAAGACCTCGGCCGAGGACTCCTCGACGACCACGGAACTGAACCACTGGCAGGTCAGAACCCCGGCCTGCAGCTCTGCTGCCGATCCGCTCGCGAGCGGAAAGCTCGCGCGCTCGAGGCTGGCATCGTCCACGCCGGTGACCCGCTCGCGCATCGCCGCGTCGGCGAGGTCGCCGCAGGTCGCGGGGATGCGCACGGGGATGAGCGCAGGTTGCGCATCCGGCTCATCGGGGGCTGCGGTCTCGGTGGGCTCGGGCGTCGGCGCGGCGCTCGACGACGGAGATGAGGATGACGACGCGGTGGGGGTGGGCATCGGAGTGGGCGCCCCGCCGCATCCGGTCAGCAGCAGGGTCGCTGAGACTGCGACGAGAAACGTGAGCTGTGAACGCTTCATTCGGTCATCCTAAGTCGAGGGGCCCTTTGGGTCTCGACGCATCGCGGCAGCCGGGAGGTTGACTCGAATCTCTACTTAACCGGCTTCTTGACCTCGGTGTCGCCGGTCAGCGCCGCGACGAAGGCCTCTTGCGGAACTTCGACGCGACCGACCATCTTCATGCGCTTCTTGCCCTCTTTCTGCTTCTCCAGCAGCTTGCGCTTGCGGGTGATGTCACCGCCGTAGCACTTGGCCAGAACGTCTTTGCGCATCGCCGAGATGGACTCGCGGGCAATGATGCGTGCGCCGATTGCGGCCTGGATCGGCACCTCGAACTGCTGACGAGGGATCAGCTTCTTGAGGCGCTCGGTCATGAGCACGCCGTACGCGTAGGCCTTCTCCCGGTGCACGATGGCGCTGAAGGCGTCGACGGCCTCGCCCTGCAGCAGGATGTCGACCTTGACGAGGTCGGCCTCCTGGTCGCCGCTGGGCTCGTAGTCGAGGGAGGCATAGCCGGCGGTCTTGCTCTTCAACTGGTCGAAGAAGTCGAAGACGATCTCGCCGAGCGGCATCGTGTACTTGATCTCGACGCGGTCCTCGCCGAAGTACTCCATGCCGAGCAGGGTGCCGCGGCGGCTCTGGCAGAGCTCCATGATGGTGCCGACGTAGTCCTTGGGGGCGAGAATGGCCGCCTTCACCATCGGCTCGCTGACCGAGGCGATCTTCGTACCACTGGGAAACTCGCTCGGGTTCGTGACGGTGTACTGCTTCTTGTCTTCGGTGGTGACCTCGTAGGTCACGCTCGGAGCTGTCGCGATGAGGTCGAGGCCGAACTCGCGCTCAAGGCGCTCTGTGACGATCTCGAGGTGCAGCAGACCGAGGAATCCGCAGCGGAAGCCGAAGCCGAGCGCCACGGAGGTCTCTGGCTCGTAGTTGAGGGAGGCGTCTGACAGCTTGAGCTTGTCGAGCGCCTCGCGCAGCACCGGGTAGTCGCTGCCGTCGATCGGGTAGAGGCCGGAGAAGACCATGGCCTTCGGGTCGGTGTAGCCGGGGAGGGCCTGGGTCGACGGCTTCTGCGCGTTGGTGACGGTGTCGCCGACCTTCGACTGGCGCACGTCTTTCACGCCGGTGATCAGGTAGCCCACCTCGCCGACGCCGAGGCCCTTCGACGGGGTCGGCTCTGGCGAGCTGACACCGATCTCGAGCAGCTCGTGCACCGCACGGGTCGACATCATCTGGATCTTCTCGCGGGGGCTGAGCTTGCCGTCGATGACGCGCACATAGGTGATGACGCCACGGTACGAGTCGTAGACCGAGTCGAAGATCATCGCGCGGCTGGGCGCGTTCGGGTCGCCCTGGGGCGGCGGGATGAGCTCCACGACGCGGTCGAGCAGCTCGGGCACGCCGACGCCCGTCTTGCCGCTGACGCGCAGCACGTCATCGGGCTTGCCGCCGATGAGGTCGGCGAGCTCTTTGGCGTACTTGTCGGGGTCCGCTGCCGGAAGGTCGATCTTGTTGAGCACCGGGATGATGGTGAGATCGTTGTCGAGAGCCAGATACAGGTTCGCCAGGGTCTGTGCCTCAATGCCCTGTGCCGCGTCGACGAGCAGAATCGCGCCCTCACAGGCGGCGAGCGAGCGCGAGACCTCGTAGGTGAAGTCCACGTGGCCGGGGGTGTCGATCATGTTGAGCGCGTAGCTCTGGGTGCCGTCAGACCAGGGCATGCGCACGGCCTGGCTCTTGATGGTGATGCCGCGCTCACGCTCGATGTCCATGCGGTCGAGGTACTGCGCTCGCATGTCGCGGTCGCTGACGACACCGGTGATGCCGAGCATGCGGTCGGCAAGGGTCGACTTGCCGTGGTCGATGTGGGCGATGATGCAGAAGTTGCGGATGAACTCGGGGTTCGTCGAGGCAGGCTGCAGGGCCGAGGATGCGCGCGGAGACATTTGTCGCCAATTCTCCCATGACTGGGGGTGTTGCCTGTATTCGGTGGTTCACTACCTTGTGTAGTGCCCCCAGCATCCGTGACTGCGGGCGGCCGTGCCTCGCCCGACAAGGGCCCAGGGTGTGACCACAGTAGCGCCACGCTAGGAATGGACTCCCGTGAAGAACACGCTCTACCCGGCCGCGATCGGCCTGGCCGTCGCTGCGGCATCCATTCTCGTGCTCGTCGCGCCTGCGTCTGCCGCAACTCCCGGTGCAACCTTTATCACCAACGCCGACATCGCGACGCCTGGAACTTTCGGTACGACCGGGTGGAGCAACACCGGACCGGGCACCTTCACCGACACACCGCTGAACGGCCTGGTGGGCAACGCCAACGTGCGCCCCTACTTCGGTTTCTCGAGCAACGTGCCTCTCGCCGGCGGAACCACGCTGAGAGCCATCGGCAACGACACGAGCTTCTCCGTCTCTGACGTTGTCGACATCACCGCCGAGATTCGCTGGTACGCCGATGCAGGCGCAACAGATG
>JBIIAR010000277.1:0-3480 GCA_044239765.1 Microbacteriaceae bacterium | reverse complement strand
ATTGCCGAGCAGGGTCTGAAAGACCGTGCCGGCAATGCCGAGGCATGCCCCCACCAGCACCGCAAGCACCGCGCGCGGAAGCCGCAGGCGCAGCACCGTGAAACTGTCGTCGCCGCCGAAGAGCGCGCCCATCAGGTTCGACGGCTGCGAGCCGATGGCGCCGAGGGCAAGGCTGGCAGTGAACAGCGCAAGCGCGAGAGCGGCCAGCGTCATCCCAACTGTCACTCGGCGGCTCACAGCGCACTCACCCGAGAGCGCCGCACCAGTGCGATCAACACGGGTGCCCCGATGGCCGCGACAAGCAGGCCGGCCTCCAGCTCGGCGGGCTGCACGATGAGGCGTCCGACGATATCGGCGGCGAGCAGCAGGATCGGGCCGAGCACGAGCGAGTAGGCAAGAATCCAGCGGTGGTCAGGGCCGACGACCCATCGTGCGACATGCGGAACGACCAGGCCGACGAAAACGATCGGCCCGGCGATGGATGTCGCCCCACCGCACAGCACAACGATCGCGATTGCGGCCAGCACCCGCGTTCGCCGCACCGACTGCCCGAGGCCCGTGGCGGCGTCATCGCCGAGTGCGAGCCCGTTGAGCCGTGGCCCGAGCAGCAGGGCGAGCGCGACTCCCCCGACGATGAAGGGCGCGACGACCGCGACAGAGCCGAGGTCACGCCCGGTCAGCGAGCCAACCTGCCAGAAGCGAAACTGGCTGAGCGTCTCGAGGTCGGTCAGCAGCACCAGCGTGCTGATCGAGGTGAGCATCGCCGTGACGGCAGCGCCGGCCAACGTCAGGCTCAGCGGCGTCGCCCCCTGCCGACCGGAGCCAACCAGGTAGACGAGCACGGCCGCGGCGGCAGCGCCCGCGAAGGCGAACCAGACGTAGCCCGCCGCCGACGAGATGCCGAGAACCGAGATCGCCACGACGACCATGAGGGAGGCGCCGGCGTTCACCCCGAGGATTCCGGGGTCGGCCAGCGGGTTGCGGGTGATTCCCTGCATGAGGGCGCCGGCAACGCCCAGGGCTGCGCCGGCAATGAGGCCGATCGCGGTGCGCGGTCCACGCAGGTCGATGACTACCATCGCATCCGTGCCGCTGGTCTGGCCGAGCAGTGCCGCAAGGGTCGTGCCGAGGTCGATCTGCCGGGTGCCCAGCGTGAAGCTCGCCACCACCAGAACACCGAGCAGAGCAGCGAACCCGGCGAGGGCGGCCGCTCGTCTCACTGCGCCTCGGACTTGCCGAGCCGCCAATAGCCCATGAAAGCGACGCGCGTGCGGTCGATGCCCGTCTCGCTCACCAGAAGGCGGCGCAGCGACTTGATGACGGCGGACTCCCCCGCCAGCCACGCGTAGAACTGGCCGCGAGCCGCCTCGGGGCTGTCCCAGAGCATCTCGACATCGACGTCGATGTCGTCGAGCACCTGCGTGCGGTCGCTGAGCGCCGGGGCGATGGTCGCGGCGTTGGTGCCCAGCCAGTCCCGCACAGCGTCGTCGAGGCGCAACGGGCCCGCGTCACGCGCTATCCACTGCAGGTCGACCTCGGCGGCGACGGTGATGGCCGGCGCATCGCGCTCGTGCGGAACCTCGATGAAGGCGGCGGCACGGGTGCCCGCGGGCAGGGACTCGAGGATGCTGCAGATCGCGGGCGCGGCCGTCTCGTCGCCGGCCAGAAGATACGACGTCGCCTCGCCGGGGCGCCAGTCGAGGCCGACCATGGAGTTGACGCTCTGGGCATCCGGGCCGACGATGACCACGTCGTCGCCCTCCTGCGCGGCGAGGATCCACCGCGCCGCCGGTCCTCCGTCACCGTGCACGACGAAGTCGATGTCGACCTCGCGCGCCTCCGCGCGCACCGCGCGAATCGTGTAGGTGCGGAATGGGGCGCGCTGGTCATCGGGCAGAGCACGCCACTCCTGGTACCAGGATCCGCTCGCGATGAGCTGCTCGTCGTCCCACTGCACCCCGCCGAATCCGCCGTCTACGGGAAAGACGATCTTGACCCGCTGGTCGTGGCCGTCCGTGCCGAAGGTGGCGAAGTCCGGTCCGGTGAAGGTCACTCGACGAAAGCTGGGGCTGGTCGTGACGACGCGTTTCACCGTCGCGCGAAATGGCCGGTATGACGGGCGGGCATCCTTCACGAGCGGGTGAGGCAAGGTAAGCATTACCTAAGTATCGCATGGTCTCGGCCACACGCCACTGCCTACAGGTGGGGCACGAAGGCCTCCCACGCCATGCGGCGGGTGCGATGCGGGTCGAGCTCGACGCGGTCGTGCTCGGCGATGATCAGCGTGGCACGGTGGTCGGCACGGTAGCCGACCCAGTCCTCCCCGGCGTCCCCGGTGCGGGCGAACCCGAGCCAGCGGGAACGCATACGCTCGGCGGCGCGCTTGAAGGTGGCCCGCCCGCCGAGGATTCCCGCGGCGCGGCCAACCGGCGTGTCCACGAGGTCGAAGACCGCGAAGAGCTCGATGCCGTGCGTCGCCTCAAGGCCGGCGTACTTGAGCGCACGCGTGCTCACGTCGAAGCGGTAGAACTGCACGGGCGCATGCGTCGCATGCCCCTCAGCGAAGCGAATCGACGGGTACCAGAAGGTGTAGTCACCGCCGAACTGCGCAGCGGAGCGTCGCGGCGGCAGGGCGCGGTACTCCGCGTAGAGCCGGTTGCGGGCTTCGCGCTCGGTCTTGCCGAAGACGGCACGGATGCGCGGCCGCGTCGTCGCCAGCAGGTCGAGCTGGCCGCGAAACAGCGTTCCCTCTCGCGCGTTGGTGCCGATGATGAGCGGAACGGCGTGGGATCGCCCGGCCGCCGCCGCATCCACGGGCCGCTCGGGCAGGTAGTCGCCATCGATCACCGGGCAGAACGCGATCGTGCCGGGAACAGCATCGGGCGTGCGCTGCCGCATGAGGGATGCGGCCTTGACGAGCCGGCTCGTCGGCGCGCTGAGCAGCAGCTCGGCATCCGTCGTTGTGGTGTCTTTCGCGACCTCGCGCAGAATCTCGACGAAGTCGGTGCCCCACTGCTCGGTGAGTGAGCTCGGGTAGACCGCCTCGGGCGAGGCGCTCTCGACGATCGCGCGGGCGAAGAGCCCGGCCGCGGCAGGTACCGCCAGCATGGTCGTGATGGCATTGCCGCCGGCCGACTCCCCGAAGACGGTCACGTTGTCGGGGTCGCCGCCGAAGGCACGGATGTTGTCGCGAACCCACTCGAGCGCGGCCACCTGGTCACGCAGGCCGAGGTTGCTCTCGAAGCCGTAGCGGCTGAAGTCCAGGTATCCGAGGGCGCCGAGGCGGTAGTTGAAGTTGACGAAGAGAACGTCACCCTGCCTCACTAGGGCCTCCCCGAGATGAGGAATCTCTCGGCTCGAGCCGGTCGTGTATGCGCCACCGTGGATGAAGACCATGACCGGCAGCGACTCGGCCTCGGGCGGGGCGATGACATTGACGCTCAGGCAGTCCTCGGCCATGGGCACGCGGGTCATCGGCGC
>JBIIAR010000251.1:0-3909 GCA_044239765.1 Microbacteriaceae bacterium | reverse complement strand
CGACTGCGGCAGCGGCATCCGCGCGGTTCTTAGCGGTGTCGCCGTCGATCACCGGCAGCTCGATGGGGGTCTCGGCAAGGCCGAGCTCGCGCTGCACGGCCTGCAGGGCCTGCGCGAGCTCCAGTGCGGACTGGAAGCGATCGGATGGCAGCGTCGCCATCGCCCGCTTCATCACGGCCATGAGGCTGGGCGCCTCTGCCTCGCGCTTGGCCGGAGTGATCTCGCCCTTCTCGATGCGGCGGCTCAGCTGCACCGCGGCGTTGCTCGCGTTCTCGAGCTCGAAGGGCGTGCGGCCCTCGAGCAGGCTGTAGAGCGTTGCGCCGAGCGAGAAGATGTCGCTGCGCTCGTCGCTGATCGGCTCGTCGAGGAAGGCCTCCGGCGGTGCCCACGGCACGCTCATGCCGTGGGTGGTGCCCGAGGTGGTCGCGGTCTTGGTGAGGTCGTCCCCCTGGAACATCGTCGCCTCAGAGACGCCGTCGTCGCCGACGGAGATGCCGAAGTCGGTGAGCACGGGGGAGCCGTAGTCGGTGATAAGGATGTTGGCCGGCTTGATGTCACGGTGGATGATGCCGAGTCGGTGCGCGGCCTCGATCGCGGCCGACATGCGCACGCCGATGTTGAGCACCTCAGCGGGGCTCATCGGGGTGACGCGGTAGCTTGCGCCGAGGCTGCCGCCAGAGCAGTACTCCATGACGAGGTACGGTGCGCCCGCCTCGGTGATGTCCGCGGAGTAGATCGTGGCGATGGCCGGGTGGCTCGAGAGCTGGGCCATGAGGTTGGCCTCGGCGACGAACTGGCGGCGGGTCTGGCGGTCGAGGGTCTCGACGTGCAGCACCTTGACGGCCACCTTGCGACGCGGCAGTTTCTGCTGGTAGAGCAGCACATCGCTGAAGCCCCCGGAGCCGAGAGCCTTGATGTACTCGAAACCTGCGATCACGGGTGTCTCGTTCGTGCCGTCGGCTGCCATCGAGTGTTTCCTCCAGGTAGAAATGCGCTGCTCTAACACTAGCGATCCTCAGCATCGTTCGACCCCACAAACGGGGGGATCTGGCGGTCACCTAGGCTGAATGGATGCGTTTGAGCGAATTCTGGCTGGCCATGGCCGACGAGTTCGGCGACGCCTACGCCCGTGTCATCGCCCGCGATCTCGTGCTGTCGGCGGCGGGCGGGCTCACCGCGGAGCAGGCGCTCAAGGCAGGCGTCCCCGCCAAGCGTGTCTGGCTCGCGATCTGCGACGCGCAGGATGTGCCAGAGGGACGCCGCTACGGCGTCGGACAGCGCGAGCCGAAAAAGTAGTCGGCGCGCCGCTATCGAACATCCGTTCGATTATGGGTAGTGTTCCTGCATAGCGTCTTTCGAAGACGAGTTGTCCACCGTTAGGCCCGTCGATCCGTCGCAATGTCGGATCCCGAGCGTACGGTGGCAACACCAGCCTTTGTCGGGAGGCTACGGACCTTGCACCACCGGTCCATAGCGAAACGACAGCCTATGGGCAGCAACCTACGAATCCTTAAGGGGAGAGCAACATGGCTTCAGCAGCAGACCGCGAGAAAGCACTCGACACCGCACTCGCGCAGATCGACCGTCAGTTCGGCAAGGGCTCCGTTATGCGCCTCGGCAGCGACGACCGCGCACCCGTCGCCGTGATCCCCACGGGTTCGATTGCATTGGACGTCGCGCTCGGCATTGGCGGACTGCCTCGCGGTCGCATCGTCGAGATCTACGGCCCCGAGTCCTCGGGTAAGACGACCCTCACGCTGCACGCGATCGCCAACGCGCAGCGCGGCGGCGGAATCGCCGCCTTCATCGACGCGGAGCACGCGCTCGACCCCGAGTACGCCAAGGCACTCGGTGTCGACATCGACTCCCTTCTCGTCTCGCAGCCCGACACGGGTGAGCAGGCTCTCGAGATCGCCGACATGCTCGTGCGCTCCGGCTCCATCGACCTCATCGTCATCGACTCCGTCGCGGCTCTCGTGCCGCGCGCTGAGATCGAGGGCGAGATGGGCGATTCGCACGTCGGCCTCCAGGCACGCCTCATGTCGCAGGCACTGCGCAAGCTCACCGGTGGTCTGAGCACCACCAACACGACGATGATCTTCATCAACCAGCTGCGCGAGAAGATCGGCGTCTTCTTCGGCAGCCCCGAGACCACCGCCGGTGGAAAGGCACTCAAGTTCTACGCGTCGGTTCGCCTCGACATCCGTCGCATCGAGACCCTGAAAGACGGCACAGAGGCTGTCGGTAACCGCACTCGTGTCAAGGTCGTCAAGAACAAGATGGCGCCGCCCTTCAAGCAGGCGGAGTTCGACATTCTCTACGGCGTCGGCATCAGCCGCGAGGGCAGCCTCATCGACTTCGGCGTCGAGCACGAGATCGTGCGCAAGTCCGGAGCCTGGTACACCTACGAGGGAGACCAGCTCGGCCAGGGCAAGGAGAACTCGCGCAACTTCCTGCTCGAGAACCCGAAGATCGCCCTCGAGATCGAGCAGCGGATCATGAACAAGCTCGGAGTCGGACCGGAGGCGAAGGCCGCCAAGATCGCTGCCGCCGCGGCGGAGCTTGCAGCCCTGCCCGTCGTCGCCGAGCCGACCCTTCCCGTTGAGAAGGCGCCCGCGGGTCGTCGTGCTGCTGCGGCCACCGCTGCCGCAGCCGCGTCCGCTGAGGCCTTCCCCGCAGCGGTAGGCGAGTAAGCGAATGACGCAGCAGGAGCCCGACGAGCGCATCGCGCCGGTCACCTATCTTTTCGGCGCCGCACCCTTTGAGGCTCCTGCTGCGCCCCCTCGGGTTGAGTTCGTTGAGAAGCCCGAGGCCTCGACAGGGGCAAGGTCAGAGAAGAAGTCCTCGCGCCCCGAGAATGTCGCCATGCACGCTCTCACCCGGCGCGGCATGTCGGTCGCCGAGATGACGACGCTGCTCGAGAACCGCGAGATCGAGCCCGACGATGTCGAGGCAGAGATTGCCCGCCTCGAAGGCGTCGGCCTGCTCGACGACTCCGCTCTCGCTGAGAACCTCGTGCGCACGCTGCAGGAGCGCAAGGGCCTTGGGCGGTCCGCCATCTCCGCCGAACTGCGCCGCCGCAAGGTCGACCAGGTCGCTATCGAAGAGGCCCTCGGCTCCATCGACACCGACGACGAGTTGAACCGCGCGATCGAGGTCGCGGTCAAACGGGCTGGCCAGTTGAGCAGCTATGACCCGGCGACGGCGAAGCGGCGCCTTGGCGCTTACCTCCAGCGCCGCGGCTACTCCGGCAGCGTGTTCAGCGCTGCGATGGAGGCCGCCCTCAATCCGCCGCGCGGCGGGGGAGTGCAGTTCCGCTAGACCTCGGCACGCTCTATCCCCGTGACCGGAGCTTTAGACTTGAGGCACCATGACTCTGCTCGCTCCCTCGCCAACTTCCGCTGACACCCGCGCCCGCACCTACGAGGTGCGCACCTACGGCTGCCAGATGAACGTGCACGACTCCGAGCGCCTCAGCGGCTCGCTCGAGGCGGCCGGCTATGTGAAGGCCCCCGAGGGCGAACGCCCCGACGTTGTCGTCATCAACACCTGCGCCGTACGCGAGAACGCCGACAACAAGCTCTACGGCAACCTCGGCATCCTCGGCACCCGCAAGAAGAAGCACGAGGGCATGCAGATCGCTGTCGGCGGCTGCCTCGCCCAGAAAGACAAGAACACGATCCTCGAGAAGGCGCCGTGGGTCGACGTTGTCTTCGGCACGCACAACATGGGGTCGCTTCCCGCGCTGCTCGAGCGAGCGCGCCACAACGGCGAGGCGCAGCTCGAGATTCTCGAGTCCCTCGACGTGTTCCCCTCCACACTGCCGACGCGACGCGAGTCGACCTACAGCGGCTGGGTCTCCATCTCGGTCGGGTGCAACAACACCTGCACCTTCTGCATCGTTCCCTC
>JBIIAR010000250.1:0-3931 GCA_044239765.1 Microbacteriaceae bacterium | reverse complement strand
CGGCTCGGGCAGCACGAAGTCACCGGCGACGAGGGTGCCGCGCACCGTCGAGCCGGGCTCGAGGGCCAGCAGCGCCTGTTTGAAGCTGCTCACCTCATCCGTGATCTTGAGGGCGAAGGTGATGACCTCGCCGGGGGCGCTCGAGATGCTGAAGACGCGTCGAAGGCCCTTGAGGTCGGCCTTTCTGTGCGGCACGGTCAGCTCCATGTACTGCCCGGGCGTGAAGCGCACGGGGCGCGCCGGCCTGAAGCTGAACTCCCACGTCGTCGGGGTCAGCTGCGTCTTCTCGACGAGCGAGAGACGGATGTCGCGCCGCTGCCCGAAGAAGAAGGCAATGAGGTTGCCGATGACAAGGGCGAGCTGCGGGGTGGAGAACACGGGGCCGACGTGGAACGCGATCGAGAACAGCAGCGCGACGGTGAGCGCATAGCCGAGCTGCTGGCGTTTGAGCGGCGGCATGGTGAGGGGCTCGCTGAGCATGAAGCCGGCGAAGAAGATGACCGGCACCGAGGTGAGGGCGATGCGGATGCCCTCGATCGGGCTGTCGCCGAAGGCCACCCAGCGGATCGCGTAGACGATGAGGGCAACGGCGATAAAGACCGCGCCCATGTCGAGTCGACGGGTGCGGTAGAGGATGACGAAGGCCGCGATGGCGACGAGCGGAAGAATGTAGGGGTTGGCGACCCACCACCCGCTCGAGGTCAGACCGGTCGCGGTGACGGCGACGGCGCCGATGGCCGCCGGGTTGAAGATGTGGCGGCCGCGCCAGGCGAGCACGTACTTCGAGAGGCTCGCGACGACAGCGGCGATCGCGATGTAGAGCAGCTCGAGCGGCTCCGTTGAGGGCAGAAGGATGATGAAGAGCAGCAGTCCGGTGATGAGCGCCGACTCGAGGTGGGACTGCGCGCGAAAGATGCGCGACACCGCGAAGCTTGACCCGATCGATGCGATCACCGCCACGGCGAGGGCGGCGAGCAGCTCGAGCGGACGGTAGAACAGGTACTGCGTGCCGAGCAGCGACAGCACGAAGGCATACACCGTGATGGCAACGAGGGAGAGGGTGACGGTGCGGTACATCGTCACCCGGCCGGTGATGTGATCCAACCACTGCTTCATAGGAACAACTCTCCATCAAATCGGGCCGAGTGCTCGACCCGGCCGTTCGAGAACATGCGAACGAACTGAAAGTCGAACCGCGACAGCTGCTCTTCCCCGGCGAAGAATAGCGCGGTGGCGAGCCCGTCGGCCAGCAGCGCCGTGTCGGCGATGGCCCAGGTGGCGATGACGTTGCGCGTCGGCAGGCCGGTCGCGACGTCGATCACGTGGTGCAGGTCGTTGCCCCACGAGCGGCGGTTGACGGCAGAGGCACACAGCGCGCGGTTGCGCAGCTCGTAGATCCCGATCGCCTTCGTCGAGTCGAGCGGATGCTCGAGCCCCACCCGCAGACTGCCCTGCCCGAAGTGCACAAGGTCGCCACTCGCGTCCACGACCCCATCGTCGACTCCGCCAGCGCGCAGCAGAGCGGCCACGAGGTCGACGAGGTATCCCTTGCCTGCGGCCCCGACATCCACGACCGTGGGGCGCAGCACCGTCAGCCGCGACCCGTCCCATCCGAAGGCCTCGTCCCACGGGGGCACCGGGCGGGCGGGGCCGCTCGGCTGCAGGCTGTACGCGCGGTCGTAGCCGAGGGTCTCGAGGGCGCGGCCGACGAGCGGGGTGACCGCGCCATCCGTCGCCTCATACAGCTCGCGGTAGAGCGAGAACAGCGGGCCCGCGTCGGCAGGAAAGGCGTAGCTGCCCGCGTCGCGCGCGATTCTCGCGACGAGCGAGTCGTCGCGAAAACGCGAGTACACGCGGTCGAAGTCGGCGGCGCGCTGCTCGACCGACGCCAGCTGCACCGGGTCAAGCGGGGTGGCCGTGTCGATCTCCCACCGGGTGCCGATCGCATCGAACCCGACGGTGTGCGGCAGCTTAGGCAGGCTGCGCCTTGACCTTGATCTGATCGACTGCCTCGTTGAAGCCGCCGCTGGTGAGCGACGAGCCGCCGACGCGGTCGACCGCGAGGTCATCGAGGCTCTTGCCGACGACCTCGGCGGCAATGCCGTCCTCGAACTCGCCCTGGTAGCGCTCTACCTCTGGGCTCGGGTTGACGCTGACGCCCTCCACGACGACGTCGGTGACGATGTCACCCTCGAGCGTGAGGGTGACGGCGATCGTCTCGGTGCCGTTGGGCGACTGGTAGTCGGCCGTGGCCTCGTAGGTGCCGTCTTCGTAGGGGCCGGTGACGGCATCCGCTGACGTGTCGTCAGGGGTGGTGGCGTCCTCCGTCGCGCACCCCGCGAGGGTCGCGGAGAGCGAGAGCGCGGCGAACGCGGCGATGGCGTGCTTCTTCTGCAGAGTCGTCATGGTGCAAGCATGGCGCATTGCCTCCGCCGAAGGTAGGAAGCGGCTGTGAGAATCCCCTCATGTAACGAGTATGTAAACGCTCCTAACCAATCCGGAAAACATGTTGCGAAGAGTTTGTTCGTAAGCTTTACTAACAAACATGACAACGTCGGACGTGCAGCGGGGCACGGCAACGGGCCTGCCACGGCCCTTCGCCAGCGGACGCGCCCTGCGCCCCACGACGAAGGTGCTGCCCGAGCACGCCCGCGGCCACAACCGCTCGCTCGTGCTGCAGACCCTCTACCGCTCTGGCAGCCAGAGCCGCGCCGACATCGCGCGGGAGACCGGCCTCACCCGGGTCACCATCTCCGACCTCGTCGCCGAGCTCATGGTCGAGGGCCTCGTCATCGAGGTTGGACAGCGCGAGGACGCCCGCCCCGGCAAGCCCGCCACGATGCTCGACCTCAATCGCGAGGCCTTCCAGATCATCGGCATCGACCTCAGCGGCTACTCCGTCTTTCGCGGGGCGATCCTCGACCTCGACGGCCAGATCACTGCGCGCGCCGAGCTGCCCCTTGCCGGCAGCACCGGCATCGACGCGACCGCCAAGGTGGCCGACCTCATCGACGGGCTCGTCGCGCAGGCGACCCTTCCCCTTCTCGGCATCGGTGTCGGCTCACCCGGTGTCGTGGACCTCGCGGGCGTCGTGCTGAGCGCGCCCAACCTCGGCTGGAGCGGCGAGCCGCTGCAAGAGACCCTGGCGGCCCGCTTCAACGTTCCGGTGCTCGTCATCAACGATGCGAACGCGGCAGCGCTCGCCGAGCACAGCTTCGGCGACGCCGACAGCGACATGATGCTCATCAAGGTCGGACTCGGCGTCGGTGGCGGTCTGCTGCTCGACGGCACGCCGCTCTTCGGCAGCCGGTTCGCCGCCGGTGAGATCGGCCATGTGGTCGTCGGAACGGACGGCGGGGCCGAGTGCGCGTGCGGCAAGCGCGGCTGCCTCGAGACCTGGCTGGCTGTGCCGCGGCTGGAGGCCGCGCTCGCGGCATCCGTCTCTGATGACGAACGCACCAATGTCTTGACGGAAGCAGGGCAGCGCCTCGGCATCGCCCTCGCTCCGGTGGTCGGCGCTCTCAACCTCGCTGAGGTTGTGCTGAGCGGTCCGACCGAACTGCTTGATGGCGTGCTTGCGACAGCCACCATCGAGACACTCCGTGCGAGAACGATGGCCGAGTTTCACGGCGATCTGATCCTGCGGATGACCACCCTCGGGGAGGACATCGTCATGCGCGGCGCAGCCGTCATGGTGCTCTCCGGACAGCTCGGGGTCTCGTGACCTCAATCCCTGCACCAGCGGAGTGACCATTCGGCACGCCGTCGCACGTCAACAAAGGAAGACACAATGAACAGAAAGTTTGGAGTGGTTGCAGCTGCAACCGCCGCGCTTCTCGTTCTCGGCGGGTGCGCCAGCACGGACACCCCCGCTGCAGACGAGGGCGGAAAAGACATCACCCTGTGGCTGATGGGAGGTGACACCCCGGAC
>JBIIAR010000350.1:0-2681 GCA_044239765.1 Microbacteriaceae bacterium | reverse complement strand
TGGTATTCACCTGGGCCTACATCTCCTACCTGCTGGTGGCTGTCTGGGTGACGCACGACAGCATCATCGAGCGAGGCTTTGCGGGCAGAACCACTCGATTCATCGCGGCGCAGCTCGGGTCGATCGTCATCGTCGACACCTACCGCGCCGGCTCCGTCGACACGATTCCGCAGCTGTTCATCAGCGACCCAGCCGGCAAGCAGGTGCTGCGCCTTCGTGGGCAGTACTGGTCACGCGAGACGATGCAGACGATCGCCGCGACGCTGGACGTGCCGCACATCGTCATCGAGAATCCACTGACGATCGCCGAGGTGCGGGCTCGCTTTCCCGGGCTGCTCTACTGGTACGAGCAGCGCCCCACTCTGGCCGCGACGCTGTTCGCGGGCATGCTGGCTCTCAGCGCCGCAGTGGCCTACATCGTGCTGATGCTGCTCGGCGTCACCGCCGGCTAGCGCTTCTTCAGCGTCGAGAAGATGCCGCGCAGCACCTCGCGCACGACGGTCTGCCCGGTGCGGGATCCGAGGGCGTCGGCGATCGGGTTCGACGGCGTGCGGGTGGTCGTTCGCGTCGTCGTCTTGCGAGCGGCGGGGGCACGCCTCGACGATGCCTCCTTCCACTCCTTCTCGTACTGCTTCGCGAGCTTGGCGTCATCGGCTGCCTTGGCGGCGGCGGCCTCCGACTCGGCGGCCGCATTCATCTTGACGCTGAGCAGCTCGTAGGCAGACTCGCGGTCGATCTCGGTGCCGTAGGTCTGCATGAGGGGCGAGGCGTTCACGGTGGCGAGCATCGCATCCGTTGCTGTTGGCTGCATGGAGCCCTGCGGTGCGCGCAGGCGGGTCCACGCGACCGGAGTCGGTGCGCCCTTCTCGCTCATGACGGTGATGATCGCCTCTCCGGTCGCGAGGCTGGTGAGCACCTCGCCCAGGTCGTACTGACTCGTCGGATACGTCGAGACAGTCTGCTTGAGGGCGCGCGCGTCGTCGGGCGTGTGGGCGCGCAGCTGGTGCTGCACGCGCGAGCCGATCTGGGCGAGCACGTCGTTCGGCACGTCCTTCGGCGTCTGGGTGACGAAGACGACCCCGACCCCCTTCGAGCGGATGAGGCGCACCGTCTGCGTGATCGAGTCGATGAAGTCCTTGGATGCGTCCTTGAACAGCAGGTGCGCCTCATCGAAGAAGAACACCAGCTTCGGCTTCTCGATGTCACCCACCTCGGGCAGGTCGTTGAACAGGTCGGCAAGCATCCACATGAGGAAGGTGCTGAACAGCGCCGGCTTGTCTTGCACGCCCGGAATCTCGAGCAGGCTGACGATGCCCCTGCCCTCGGCGGTCTGCCGAAGAAAGAGCTGCGTGTCGATCTCGGGCTCGCCGAAGAACACGTCAGCGCCCTGGTCGGCGAAGGTGATGAGCTCGCGCAGAATCACACCGACCGTTGCGCTGCCGAGGCCGCCGAGCGCCTTGAGCTCAGGCTTGCCCTCGTCGCTGGCCAGCCACAGCAGCACGGCGCGGAGGTCGTCGAGGCCGACGAGCGGCAGACCGGCCTGGTCGGCGTAGTGGAACACGAGGCCGAGGCTGGACTCCTGCGTCGCATTGAGTCCGAGCACCTTGGCCAGCAGCAGCGGACCGAAGCTCGACACGGTGGCACGAATGGGGATGCCCACGCCCTGCCCACCGAGCGTGTAGTACTCGGTCGGGCTCGCCGCGGCGACCCAGTGCTGCCCGATGCCCTTCGTGCGCTCGAGAAGCTTGTCACTCGCCTCCCCCGGGCTCGCGATGCCGCTGAGGTCGCCCTTGATGTCGGCGGCGAAGACCGGAACACCCGCGGCGCTCAGCTGCTCGGCGAGCACCTGCAGCGTACGGGTCTTGCCGGTGCCGGTGGCTCCGGCGACGAGACCGTGGCGGTTGAGCATCGCCACCGGGATGCGCACCTGCACCTCGGGCAGGGCATCCCCGTTGACGAGTGCGCCCATCTCGAGCACGGCCCCCTCGAAGGCGTAGCCGGCGCGGATGGTCTCGATGCCTGCGGCCTCGAGCGGGCCGGAAGTTTCGCGCTGAGGGGTCTCGGCAGGCTCGACACGCTCGGCGGCGAGGGCGGCCTCGGCTTCTGCGAGGGCCTTGCGTGCGGCTTCGACCGCGGCAGCTGCATCCGTCATGGCTACAAGCGTAGGCCGAGCAGCGGGGCGTCCGGGCTGCTCGACGGCAGCTCTGCAAAGCCCAGCCGGTCGTAGAAGGCGCGAGCACCCGTGTTGGCGGAATCCATCGAGAGGTGCAGGCCGGGCACGCCGCGTTCCTGCAACGCGGCGATCAGGGTCTCGATCAGCTGGCGGCCGAGCCCCTGCCCCTGCAGGCGGGGCAGCAGGTCGATGTGCAGGTGGGCCGGGTAGTCGTCGACCTCGGCAATCAGCATCCGCTCGGGCCAGTGACCAAGGTGGCGGATGAGGTCGTCTTTCGAGACCACCGGCTCGGTGTGCTTATACCCCTCTGCAAACGCGGGCAGCCAGTCGCTCGCATACCGCGACACGAACGCCCGGGTGTCAGCGGTGCCGACGATGTAGCCTCCGACCTCGCCGTCGTCCGCCACGAACGCCAGCGACGGCTCGAGCACGACGTAGGGCCGCACGAAGATGTCGGGCATGAGCTCGTCGCTGACGTAGAGCCCGGTCGCGTCGCCGCCGGCCTCTG